>JALYQJ010000168.1 GCA_030855875.1 Acidobacteriota bacterium | reverse complement strand
TAAAGGCGCGGGTAAAGGTAAAGTAGCAGCCAAACTAATTATAATTCCAAACTCGATAAAACATCAACGATTTTGTTATACTCGGAAAAAGACTGAATGGCTATTCATTTTTGTAAAATAAAATTATGATTGAACGCGAACAACTCGAAATGGACGTGGTTTTCGTCGGCGCGGGTCCGGCAAATCTGGCGGCGGCTCTGCTTTTGAAAAAGTCGGTTGACGAACACAACGAACTAGTCGGACTCGGCAGAAAACGCGGCGAAAAAATCCCTGATTTGGAAATCGGCATTATCGAAAAGGGAGCGTTCATTGGAGCGCATATTTTGTCGGGCGCGGTGATGGATCCGATTGCGCTTCGTGAATTGATGCCGGATTTTCACGAACAGGGCTGTCCGGTTGATTCGGTTGTTTCGAGCGACGCTTTCTGGTATCTGACCGAAAATCGCGCTATCGAATCGCCGGTTACGCCGCCGCCACTCAAAAATCACGGCAAATATATTTTGAGTTTGAGCAAAATGTGCGAATGGCTCGGCGAAAAATGCGAGGAAGCGGGAATCAATATTTTCCCGGAATTTCCGGGCGCGGAGATAATTTACGACGAAAACGAGCGCGTCATCGGCGTTCGCACCGGCGATAAAGGCATCAATAAAGAAGGCGAAGCGAAAGGGAATTTCGAGGCGGGCGTTGATCTTTTGGCGAAAATCACGGTTTTGGGCGAAGGTTCGCGTGGTTCGCTGGCAAAACAGGTGATGCAGCGGCTCGGACTCGACGAAGGCAAAGAGCCGCAGGTTTTTTCGGTCGGCGTAAAGGAATTGTGGGAACTTCCGGCGGGAAATATTGAAGAAGGTCGCGTCATTCACACGCTCGGTTTTCCGTCAGACACGAAAACTTACGGCGGCGGCTGGATTTACGGAATGAAAAACAATGTCGTCAGCATCGGTTACGTGACCGGACTCGATTATCTCGATCCGCTGATTGATCCGCACGCCGAATTTCAAAAATTCAAAACGCATCCGAAAGTCGCCGAAATTCTCGCGGGCGGCAAAATGCTCAAATATGGAGCGAAAACGATCAACGCGGGCGGCTGGAACACGATGCCGAAACTTTACGCTGACGGCGTTCTGCTCGTCGGCGACTGCGCTTCATTTTTGAACGGACAGCGCATCAAAGGGATTCACACGGCGATGAAATCGGGAATGCTCGCCGCCGAAACGATTCTCGGAGCATTTACTCACAACGATTTCACTTCTGCGACGCTTAAACATTTTGAGGAAAAAATCGAATTGAGCTGGATTTACGGCGAACTTTATCCGGTTCGCAATTTTCACGGCGCGTTTCAATCCGGTCGTTGGTCGGCACTCATTAATACCGGAATGCAGTTCGTCACGGGCGGATATTCGTGGGGATTTATGCCGATGCAGTATCACGAAGCCGGACACGAACGGATGGAAAAGCTCGAAGAATACGATTACAAAGGCGACGACATTCGGCAGCGTTACCCCGATTTAAAATTCGATAAAGAATTGACTTTCGACAAAATCACGGACGTTTATCACGCCGGAGTCGCGCACAATGAAGATCAGCCTTCGCATCTGCATATTCTCGACACGGACATCTGCGCGACACGCTGCGCTGAAGAATACGGCAATCCGTGTCAGCGTTTCTGTCCGGCGGCGGTTTACGAAATGGAACATAACCCGAAAACCGAACGGCGCGAACTGAAAGTCAATTTTTCCAACTGCGTTCACTGCAAAACCTGCGACGTGATGGATCCGTATCAAATCATCAATTGGGTCACGCCCGAAGGCGGCGGCGGTCCAAATTATAAAGGGATGTGATTCGATTTTGGATTTTAGATTTTGGATTTTGGATTGGCAGGAAATTTGCTTTGTTTGATAGCTGATAAAAGTCGTATTGAAACGATTCAATTGGTTAGAAAAATATTTAGAAAAAGGAGAAATTTATGTCAATACCAAATAAAGACGAAGCGGAAGGAAACTGGGAACAGTTAAAGGGAAATGTCAAAGATAAAGTCGGCGAAGCGACCGGCGACCGCAGTTTGGAAGCCGAAGGCGAAGCGCAAAATGCTGAAGGCAAAACGCAGGAAACGTGGGGAAAATTTAAACGCGGAGTTTCCGATACGGTTGATTCGGTCGGCGATGCGATAAAAAATACTGCCGACAATATAAACAAATAAATAATCAGAAACAGTCTGAAAATTGTAAAAAAATAAAGCCGTTAATTAGCGGCTTTATTTTTCTTTTTAGTTTGGTCTTTTAGTTATGAAACTTTCCCGAAATTCACATCGCACGATTGAAATATATTTTCGGGAGTTTTTGTGTGACGAAAGTTTCAGTCTTCCGCTCACGCATTTTTATGCGGGAAACCTCAGCAAATTCGTAACTTTGTTTCTAAAAATAAACGGAATAACCATCGGACGGCGCGTGCTGGTTTTGCCGGAACTCGTTTCGCTCAACAGAAACAATCAGAAAAAACTGCCCGAAGATTTAGTCGTTCACGAAATAATGCACGTCATTCAATATAAAAAAGTCGGTTTTGTGAAATTTCTCTATAAATATTTGCGGGATTATTGGGTAAATCTGCGGAAAAAAGAAAAATGGAACGCGGCTTCGCGCCGGACGGCATATCTGGAAATTCCTTTTGAAATCGAAGCCCGCGATGCGGCGCAGAAGTTCCTCGAATGGAAGGAAAAACGCAAGATTGAAATGAAATAAGCGGCGACACAAAAGCCTCGCCGCTTATTAAAAAATAGAAAGATTTTGTTTACAATTTTACTTCGAGTAGTTCAAAATTAATCTTTTCGCCTTTAATTTCGCGCATTGCGACGCGCGTCGGTTTTTGTTTTCGCATATCGGCTTCGACACGCGGAGTCGCGCCGCGCTGCAATTGTTTGCTGCGCTGGGCGGCTAAGATAATCATTCGGTATTTTGAGTCAATTGCGGGAATCGGTTTGTTCTCGGAAGTTTCTTCGGTTTCCGCGTCAATGTTATTTTCGGTTTGTTCAACCATAATTAATCTTTAATCTCCAGGCGTAATAATTTTCGATATATCGAAACTACTTAGAATACCCTGAATGACTTCGATTTGTCTAATTCGGCGCAGTCTTTCACCTAAAATGATATTTTGCAGATCGCCCGTCGCCCGCGTCACTTCGTCGTTGACGACGACGAAATCGAAATATTCGTATTGGCGAACCTCATTAATCGAATTTCGCAGACGAAGCGATAAATCCGATTGTTTTTCGGTCGCCCGCGCAATAAGACGCTGGCGCAGAACTTCAAAAGACGGCGGCAGAATAAAAATCCCGACCGCATCAGGCATTTTCCGCCTGATGCTTTCTGCGCCCTGCACATCAATTTCCAAAATAACGTCGTTTCCGCCTGAAATTTCCATCTCCACCTGATTAACGGAAGTGCCGTATAAATTGCCGTGAACCTCGGCGAATTCGAGAAACTCGTTTTTCTCGATCAAACCGGAAAATTCCGCCCGCGAAACAAAAAAATAATCGCGCCCGTTTTCTTCGCCAACCCGAAGCGAGCGCGTCGTATAGGAAACCGAGTAACCGATTTTCGGCACGATTTTCAGAACTTCTTTAATTAAAGTTCCTTTTCCGCCGCCCGACGGCGAACTGATAATGATTAAATTACCTTTCATTATAATGGTGAATGGTGAATGGTGATTGGTGAATGGAAGAAAAAATTAACCATTAACCATTAACCATTCACCATTATTCAACATTTTGAACTTGTTCACGAATTTTTTCGATTTCCGATTTTATCGCCAGCGCGTTTTCTTTGACGATTATGTTGTTTGTTTTCGATGCGATTGTGTTGGCTTCGCGGTTCAGTTCCTGAGTTAAAAAATCGAGCCGTTTGCCGACTTCTTTTTCGTCATTCATTATTTGACGGAACTGTTCGATGTGACTGTTCAGCCGTTGAATTTCTTCGGAAATATCACTGCGGTCGGCTAAATACGCGACTTCCTGCGCGAGTCTGGCTTGATCTATTTCGATTTGCGATTCGGATTTAGCGAGAAAATCGCCGATTTTTTTGGTCAAACGCTGGCGAAACTCTTCGGCAACTTTGCCGGATTCGGCTTCAATCGCCGGAACACGGTTTTCGATTTCCGTTAAACGATAATCGAGTTCTTTTTTTAGAATTTCGCCTTCGTTTTCGCGCATTTTCTCCAAATCTTCGAGCGCGTCGCTGACCGCTTTTTCCGCGCCGACGACAAATTCCGGGCTTAAATCGTCTTTTTTCGGCAATAAAACATTCGGAAGTCTTGCGATAATATTCAAATCCGGTTCGCCCGCAAGCTGAAATTCGTCCTGAATCTGCTTCATCGCGGCGAGATAACCGGAAATCATCGGGCGATTCAGCTCGTAATTTATCTCGTTCGTTCGTTCGTAGTTCAGATTGACTTCGACGCGACCGCGGGAAAGTTTACCGGAAATCAGGCGTTTAATAATTGTTTCAAGCGGCTGCATTTCGCCCGACATTCGCAGACTGACATCCAAAAAACGATTATTTACTATTTTTAATTCGACGGTTACGGCAAAATCATCTTCGGTGACTGCGCCGCGACCGAATCCGGTCATTGATTTCATAACTTATTTTTCTCTAAAAACTCTTCTTCCGCAAACTGCAATTCGTATAATTTTTTGTAAACGCCGCCTTTTTCCAAAAGCTCGACGTGCGTTCCGGTTTGAATAATTTTTCCTTTTTCCATCACGACGATTTTGTCGGCGCGGCGAACGGTCGAAAGCCGGTGCGCGATGACGATTGAAGTTTTATCCCGCATCAAATTCGCCAGTGCCTTCTGCACGAGCCGTTCGCTTTCGGCATCGAGCGCGGAGGTCGCTTCGTCCAAAATCAAAACCGGCGCGTTGATTAAAACAGCGCGGGCGATGGCGATGCGCTGACGCTGACCGCCGGAGAGGAAAACGCCGCGTTCGCCGACGATTGTGTCAAAACCTTTCGGTAATTCCTCGATAAATTCAGCCGCAAAAGCGATTCGCGCCGCTTCGCGCAGTTCCGCTTCCGTTGCGTCGGGCTTGCCGTAAGAAATGTTGTAGCGAATCGTGTCATTAAACAAAACGGTTTCCTGCGTGACGAGCGCGATTTGTTTTTTAAGGCTTAAAATCGAAGCGTCGCGCAAATCGGTTTCGTCCCAGAAAACCGCGCCTGAAGCCGGATCGTAGAGCCTTTGAATTAATTTTATAAGGCTCGATTTTCCGCCGCCCGATTCGCCGACGAGCGCGATCATCGCGCCTTTCGGAATTTCGAGATTAATATTTTGCAGAATTTTTTTGTCGGAATTATCATAAACAAACGAAACGTCGGCGAGTTCGATTTTGTTTTTTAATGTTTTTATTTCGACGGCGTTCGGGCTTTCCGGCAAAATTTCGTCTTTATCCAAAACGTCCCAAACGTCGCGCGCGGCGGCGAACGCTTTGGTCAACTCGTTGTGCTGGCGCGAGATTTTCCGCATCGGATCGTAGCTGCGGAAAAGGAAAAATAAAAACGCGGCAAACTGCGCGAAATCCATATTTCCGGTGTTTATCTCGCGCAGACCGAAATACAGCAAAATAATGATGGCGACGAAACCGATGATTTCAATCGTCGGCGGCGAAGTCGCGGCGATTCTGCCGGAACGAAGGTTGGCGCGGGCGATGATTTCGGCGACTTTTTTAAAGCGCGATTTTTCGCGTTCTTCGGCGGCGTAGGCTTTAACAATTGTTTGATTTGAGAGAGTTTCCTGCGCCGTGTCGGTTAAAAGTTTGTTTCCTTCAAAGGATTCTTCGGCGAGTTTCCGCAGAGATTTGCTGAATTTTGATGTTAAAATGCCGATAATCGGCGCGATGACGAGTGCGCCGAGCATTAAACGCCAGTTGTAATAAAACGCCGCGCTCAATAAGCCGATAAGCAGAAAACTTTCGCGCAAAACGTCGCGCAGATTAGCCGAAACAGCGAGTTCGATTGCCGCGCAGCTATTGACGAGCCGCGAAACCAGATAATTTGTGCGGTGTTTTTCAAAAAACCCGTTCGACTGTTTTAATAAATGATCGTAAAGTTCCTGACGCAGTTCGAGAACGGCGGTTTGCCCGATTTTCGCCATCAGATACGACGAAAAATATTCAGCGATGCCTTTGCAGATTGTAAACGCGAAGAGCAAAACCGAAATCATCGTCCACGCCCGAAACCAATCGTCGAACGGGATAAACTTCTGCAAATCGAACAAAGTTTCCGATTCCGTGCCGGTTTTCGGTATGAATTGGTTAAAAATCGGCACGAGCAGCGCACCGATGGCGGTTTCAAAAACGGCGACGAAAATCATCGCCGCAATCGCCAGCACAAAAGTCGTCCAATGCGGACGCAGGTATTTCAGAAGTCGCTTAAAATCATTCATCGCGGGTGCAAATGTAAAATATACTTTAATTCGGCGAAACGAAAAATTTCAAACTTAAAAGTTCGATTTGTAAAGTTAAGGAATTTTTTTCTCTTGTGCTTTATGACAGGTTTTATTAGGGTATGAAAATGGTTAAAACGATTTATATAATGCTTCAAATTGCCATATTCATTCTTACACTTTTCACTTTTAAGCCAAATAGTGGTGATATGCGAGACGATTTAATCAGTATTGGAATGCTGTGTTTGATGGGGTTAATATCGTTTCCAATTAATATTGTCGCAGCACCGCTTGCTTTAGGATTAAGTTTTGTAATTGTTGGAACATTCAGCATTTTGATCGGGCAGTATATGGATATTCAGGATTTATCCCTTTATTTTTCGAACGCATTCATTTTTCTGAGCTGGCTCGGAATGTTTATATGTGGCTATTGGCAGTGGTTTGGGTTTTCGGGTCGGTCAAACAAACAGTTAAGTTAAACAAAACAGCCGGTTGCAACGTAAAAATATTTTACGGCATCTTCATTAAAGTGCCGTTTCCCCAAGGAGAAAAATATGCAAAATTCAAGAGCAGTTAAATTTATCGTTATATCTTTGTTCATTTTTTCAGTAATTTTTTCAACCGTAATTTTCGCGTTCGGACAGGTTGACGTTGCCCGTCAGACGACCGCGATCACTTATCCGC
>JALYQJ010000160.1 GCA_030855875.1 Acidobacteriota bacterium | reverse complement strand
TAGTGAAAGCCTTAAACAAATTAAGCCAAATCAAAGATTTGGACATCGCCGAAGAATTATTCGGTAGTCCAAAGCCTTAACTTGGCTAAAAATCACTCCATAACTTTTTACTGAGGCATTACAGTTTGTTGAAATATATGTTTTCGTTTTAATCGAAATTAGAAGTAAGATGTTCAAATGATCACAAAAATACCGACCCTGCTTTTTGTTATTTTGTTTGCTCATTTGGCAAATCACGCACAGGCTTCGGATACGAAATTGCTCAGTATCGGTCTTAACGCGTCGGGCGAGATTTTAATAATCTCGCCCGACGGCAAAAAACTCGGCTACGATGCCGCTGCCAAAAAAACTTACGACGAAATCAAAGGCGCGACAACTTCTACCGCGCGTGACCGCGAGCCTGTCTATAAAGTGCCGTTTAATGATTCGACAAAGGATTTGACGATTCGCGTTTTCGGTAAAACCAGACAAACAAAAGGCGATCTGGGAATTTCCGGTAACGGTTTTATACTTCGGACAATCGGGCTTGCGCTCGAACCGAGAAAAGTTTTCACCGTTATTTTGCGTCCCGATTTAAGCAAAATTCAATTTTCCGCCAACTCAATCGTTGAAAATCCAACCTTTAATTTAGCGATTGACCCGCCGGCTGCGACTGATCCAAGCTATATTTTCAAACTCACGCGCTCAAAACTCGCATTAAAAAAGACAATGACAATAGCGTTGAATTTAACCGCCGCGACTTTGAATTTCAGCGACAACGGACTTCCGAAAAATACATATTCACTGCAAGCGACAAAAATTAATGCAGAAGGCGGCGAGCAAAACTTCACAAATCCGAAAATTATTTCAATCAAAGCTAATCGGTTTCAATTCGATTTCAAAAATTGGGATGAAATAATCAACGGTTGTCTGAAAATTGACGAAAATGCCGACGGTTTCGGTGATGAAAAGTGCGAAAAATGAATGATGATGACAAAAGCCTAAAAACAATATGTTTTCCGACTTTATTTCCACAAGAATTTTCGATTGCAATAAAACAAACAAAAAAATGTTTGATGCCTTTTAATTATTGAGAAAAAAAACGTAAAATCTAAAAATATAGTTTTCACTTATCACAATATAATTTTGGAGAATTTGTAAAAAATGAAAATCGGATTACCGAAGGAAATTAAAGATAACGAATATCGCGTCGGGCTGACACCGGCGGGCGTGAACGCTTTGACGGGCGCGGGACACGAGGTTTACGTGCAGAAAACGGCGGGCGACGGTTCGGGATTTGCTGACGAGCAATATGCGAATGCGGGCGGAAAATTGCTTGAAACTGCCGATGATGTCTGGCAGACGGGCGATATGATCGTCAAAGTCAAAGAGCCGGTCGCGCCGGAATATCCGCGAATGCGCGAAAATCAATTGCTGTTTACTTATCTGCATCTCGCGCCTGAATTTGAATTAACCAAACAGATGATGGAGCGCAAAGTTATCGGCGTGGCGTATGAAACGATTACCGATAAAAAAGGAACTCTGCCGCTGCTGACTCCGATGTCGGAGGTTGCGGGCAGAATGAGCGTTCAGGTCGGCGCAACCTATCTCGAAAAAATGAACGGCGGTCGAGGCATTCTGCTCGGCGGCGTTCCGGGCGTAAGTGCCGGTCGGGTCGTGATTATCGGCGGCGGCGTAGTCGGCACAGAGGCGGCGAAAATGGCAATCGGTCTGGGAGCGCACGTGACGATTATTGACCGTAATCTCGACCGTCTGCGCCAACTCGACGACATCTTTTTGTCGAAGGTGCAGACACTCGCCTCGTCGCGCTACGCGATTGAAGAAGCGATTTCGCACGCTGATTTGGTTATCGGCGCGGTTTTGGTCGTCGGCGCGGCGGCTCCGAAACTCGTCACGCGCGAGATGCTCAAAGTCATTCCGAACGGCGCGGTTTTGGTTGACGTGGCGGTTGATCAGGGCGGCTGTTTTGAAACGACACACGCGACGACGCACTCGAATCCGACTTATTACGAAGAAGGCGTTTTGCACTACTGCGTGGCGAATATGCCGGGCGCGGTGCCGCGCACTTCGACGTTTGCGCTGACAAATGCGACTTTGCCTTACGCTCTGGATTTAGCAAATAAAGGATTTGAAAAAGCGATTGCCGAAGACGAAGGTTTAAAGGAAGGCGTGAATATATATGCCGGAAAATTGACTTACGAAGCCGTCGCTGCCTCGCAAAATCTCGAATACACGCCGCTCGATTCGCTTTTGGACGGCGCGATGAGCGCGAAAAATTGAAAAAAGTGAAAAAGGTGGAAAAGTAGATGAAAAAGGTGGAAAAGTAGAAAAGTGGAAAGGTGAAAAAGTAGGTTGATTAAATTCTATCTGCTTTTTCACCTTTTCACTTTTTCACTTTTTCGCGCTTTTGAGAATCAATGTTTCCAGCGTCGAGATTAAATTTTCTTTCAGGTTGGCATCTTTAGCCAGATAATCGTCGGCTAGACAATCGGAATCGTCAGGTTTTTCCTGAACAAGTCCGCTTAAAATTATGAACGGAATATCTTTGTTTTCGACGTTGCCGCGCAGCATCCGGCACAAATCATAGCCTGACAAATGCGGCATTATCGCATCGGCGACAACGGCATTGACTTTATTTTCGAGCGCGACCTGCATCGCCTGCAATCCGTCTTCTGCCGGTAAAACTTCGTAACCGGCTTGCCGCAGAATAATCTCGACAAACCGCCGCATCGAAGCGTCGTCTTCCGCCAGTAGGATTTTTTTCTTTTCGGATGAAGTCATAATTTTAATTGCAGGAGATTTTTCGATTGTAATTATTGATACTTATGCAAACATAGTTTGAGGGAAACAAAAAAGCGTTTGTGAGAACTAACAGCATAAAAAAATTACCAACCATTTGTCAATAAATTTACACTAAGCTGTTTAATTTTTGAATTTAAGATGTACGAATTTGCAGTCACACCGGCAGTTACGCAACTGCGCCGTCCCGGAGTTTTGATTTCCGAAGTCACGCCCGAAAGTCTGGCGGAAGAACTCGGCTTGGAAATTAACGACCGGATCGTCCGCGTCAACGG
>JALYQJ010000156.1 GCA_030855875.1 Acidobacteriota bacterium | reverse complement strand
TATTTTTATCCGAAAGACGATACGCCGGGCTGCACGAAACAGGCTTGCAGTTTGCGCGATTCGTTCGATGTTTTTGAAGAAAAAGGAATAAAAATTTTCGGCGTTTCGATTGACGACGAAAACTCACATCGAAAGTTTATCGCAAAATACGCTTTGCCGTTTGATTTGCTCGCCGATACGGACAAAGAAATAGTCAATGCTTACGGCGTTTACGGCGAGAAAATGAATTACGGTAAAAAGTATTTTGGAATTAATCGAACGACATTTTTGATTGACGAAACAGGTGTCATCGTAAAAATTTTTAAAAAGGTTAAAGTTGATGAACACGCTGTCGAAGTTTTGGAAGCGTTCGGCGAAAAGCGCAGTAAAAAATAGTAAAAATAATGCCGAAGGAAAGAATGCGTTGGGCTGAATTGCTGGATGTTTTGACCGATTCAGACCGCAGACGAGAAGTAGTTGTCGAACGAGCCACCGAAACCGAGCGGATGGCTCTTTTTCTGCTCCGGCGCGAAGGCTGGTCGGCGCAAATGACATCAAAGGATGTTAAAGAATACGAAATTGAAATCTTCAAACCCGGCGCGAAACTAGCTGTTCAGATTCGCAATCAACGCGCTAAAGTTCATCTCGGACAAATCGAAAAATTTCTCGATTTTTTAAGTCAGACTAATTCCAAAAATTATAGTGAAGGAATTTTTATCTCGACCAGCGGTTTCACACCGTCGGTTTACGCTTATCTGCGCGAGGAAAAAATCACTAATTTGCGTCCGGCGTTGATGCGCGGTCACCAATTGATTTTCGACTGCGAAAAAGCGGACGCGGCGGAAGAACGCGGGAAAACGACTTATATCGGCGTTTTTACGTGCAAAGGCGGTGTCGGCAAGACGACGATTTCGGCACATCTTGCCGGCGCGTTCGCGCTTAACGGATACGATGTCGCGCTGATTGATTTGGATCATCAGCAAAACTTGCGAAAACTGCTCGGCGAAGGTGTTTACCTGCCCGCGACGAAGGGCAATCTCGGTTCGATAATCTCGGTTTTGACAAAGGACGAATGGGACGAAGGCGATTATAAAGACACGAAAATTGTCGTTTGCGACTGCAATCCCGAATTTGAAGCGAATCCGGTCGAGTTCGTTCGCAAATTCGATTACTGCATCGTTCCGACAACTTTAAATCCGCTCGGAATCAACAAAAACGCCGATGTCATCAAGCGAACCTTCAGCGCGATTCGGCGCGAAAATCAAAAAGCTCATCTGCACGTTTTAGTAAACAATCTGCAAACCGACGAAGACAATCGCAACACACTTTTGAATCAGGTCTTAAAAACGCAGTTCAAACAGTTAAGCGAACGCGACGAACGGCTAAATTACATTGACCCGACCGAATGCGCTATCCGGTTCAGCAAACAATTGATGTATTGGGGCTTTCACCTTTTCGACGGCACAAAACCGCAGCTCGCCTTTCGCACCGTCGGACGCTATTCTTACCCGCGAATGGATTTTCTAAAACTGGTTGATTATCTGGAAATGCAGATGGAACCGCAAAAGTCGCGTGCGGCAAGCGTTTGAAAAAAAAAGAGAAGTAGCCGCAAAAATTCACAAAAGACGCAAAAGTTAGGAAAAGAAACGGGACACGGATTTGCGCGGAAAAAGCACGGATTGACACGGATTTTTATAAAATAAAAATCCGTGTCAATCCGTTTTGAATCCGTGTAATCCGTTGTTCCATTCTTATTTGATGTCTTTTGCAAATATTCACTTTAGCGTTCGCGGCAGCCGATAATAAATACAACCCGCGTTTGGCTTTCGGCTTCAAATTAACGTAAAATGACATTGCTCGAAAATATGGGGGCGACAGGCTTCGACAGGGGCTTGTATTGATCTTTGGATGCACGTCGGGCTTGCTTGTTAGCTCGTTAAAACACCAAGCAAAAAACAAACGCCAACCAAGAATTGGCTCTTGCTGCCTAGTTAATTCTAGCCACAAGTGTTTCGCCGGAAGTCAGCTTGAAGCGACCGAACGAAGCATAACTCAGTTCAAGCTGGTTTGCGCCGACCGTCTGCGGGCGCGAACGAGATTTTAGTCAGACTAGCTTTTGACGAGTTCTTGTCGGTTTACTACTTGTCAAAAGCGAAAAAAAAGTGAACTCGACTAAGCGTGTAGATTCCCCTGATCGCAACCTTTGGATGCGGGTTCGATTCCCGCCGCCTCCACCATGATTTTTACATTACCTGTTAAATCTCCATTTAACAGAACTATCACCGGGACGGTAAATGTGACGTTTACTCAAATTACCGGTTTTTAATTAACCGGAAGCGGTTTAACGATGAAGGCATTCGGAGTAGGAATATCCGTAGAAATTCCCAATCTGACAGCCGAAAATCCCTGACCGGATTGCAGCAGATACCACGTTCCTTCGGACGGACGGTAAACGGCAATATCGGCTCGTCCGTCTCCGTCATAATCAGCCGGAACCGGCGCGTCTTCGGGTAATCCGAATTTTGTTATCGAAATCGAATTATTGCGGCTGTTGCGAATATACCAAACGCCTTCTGCTGCCCGGTAGACGGCAAAATCCGTCTTAGTATCGCCGTCGTAATCCGCCGGAACCGGCGTGTCAATTGATAATCCCCACTTTGTCGCTCTCTGGCTGCCGTCAAAACTCGCAAGATACCACCATTCTCCGGTTGCCGGTCGGAATATTGCCAAATCGCTTTTTCCGTCACCGTCGAAATCTCCGGTAACAGGTTTGTCGCCATCAATTCCAAATCGGATTATTGAAATCTCTCCGGTGCCGCTGCTGAAACGATACCAAGTATTATCTGTTGGGCGATAAAGAACAAAATCCGCTCTGCCGTCACCATCGAAATCACCCGGACGAGGTATATCACCGCTCTGTCCCCATCGAACAGACTTTTGGATGTTATCAATACTCGATAAATACCACCAATTGCCCGAAGAAGGACGAAAAATGCCAATATCCGTTTTACCGTCTCCGTCATAATCAGCCGGTGCGATAACATCACCGCTTAAACCGAAAGTTTGTTCGGCAACCGATAAGTCGGAACTTAACAATTCATACCAGCGATTTGTCGAAGGTCTAAATACGGAAACGTCCGCTCTGGCATCTCCGTCATAATCGAAAGCGGTTCTGCGCGTTCGTGTCGCGCGGTTGAAAAAGATAATGTTGGTTTGGGAAGCCGTTCCGCCTTCGAGAATATCTACGCTCGCATACCCGCCGCCCGGATTTGCAAAGAAACAGTTTGCCGGCAACGCAAAGTTTGGCATCACGGCATTAGTAATCAAATCACGCCTCTCATCAATACAAGCCGGGTTTGTATTGTTCACCCCGACTCCGTTTATAAATTCATTCAAACGGTTACCGGGATTTGAATTTAATGCAGGTGTTGCCAATACTGATTCTAAAGTGAATCCTTCCCGCCCTAATTCAGTAACGATAATATCGCCCTGCCCGACAAAAGAAGCCGTAGTTAGCGGAACATTAACCTGAATCGGACCGCTGCATTCGCCAAGCGGAACTTCAATGACAGTATTTTGAAGCACATCAACTGTAAAATTAAAAAATCCTTTTATACCGCTGGGAATGGGTGTAGCTTCGCTTTTACAGATATTGATAACCGTATTGACAGCAAATGTGTTTGTAAAAGTAACGATTGTTTGATTGGCGACGCTGCCTTCACGAACATTGACTACTGCTGTTCTTAAAGGAAGATTGACTGATTGGAGCGAACCGGCAACTGTTGATTCAACACTTAACAAACGAAAGCGTCCTGAAAATGTTCCCGCCGGAAGCGTCCGACCATCAGTTAATTCTTCGATGGTAACGGAACCGGCAGGAACTTCTATCGGACTGGTGCAGCCGCCGACGGGAGCTTCATAAATGATGGTTCGGATACGGAATGAAAAAACGTGGTTTTCCAAGCCGGGACCTTCGGCGTTTTTACAAATCTGGACGATCCCCGTTCCGCCGCCGTTTGCCGCTTCGGTTGATGTAACTTCATTGTGGAGCGACAACAGCACCAGAACGCAGATCGTCATTAAATATAAATTTCCCCAAACTATTCGACTTAAAAAGTTTCTCTGAATATTCATTTTTATCATTTTTACTGACTGGATAATTAAAACAGCCTTCGGCTTAAAGAAAGAATCGGCAAAAAGTTATTCGTGCGGTCGGTTTTTTGGATTTTGCAAACTTTCCAACCGGCTAATTACAGATATTTATACACTATTCGCCCGATTAATAAAACAAAAAAGCCGCGAGTTTTTACGCTCACAACTTTCCTAAAGCCATTACAGCAATTTTAAGAAAGGAAGACATTAAGAATCGGTAAACCATCTGCTTGAGCAAAAGTTTGTATCAATGTTCCCGAAGAAGATTTCCGCACAAATCGTGTATTCATCGAAGGTCTGAACACCGCCGCACCGGTTTTACCGTCGCCGTCACAGTCGCCCGACATTGTTCCATTAAATTTTAATCGGCAAAGGAATTTTATCAAAAGAGGAAATGTTTTCGCTTGTCGAAGCGAAAAAAGAAATTTTAGTGTCGCGTTATACAGATAAAGAAGAGAGATTTGAAAAGAGCGGCTCGATGGATTTGTATTATTCGATGATCGCCGAAACCGAGAAACTTTTCGATAACTTTAAGAAAGAAATTGAAAACCTTTAGGCTGATATTGTTGAGGCTGTGTTGTCAGATCTGAAATTATTCGCCCGATTTCGGAAATATTTTATGCCTGTTAATCCATCGAAAAGTTTGCGGCGCGATGTGCCGCGCACTTTCATTAATTTGAAATTCACTGCAAAGCCGGCGTAAATCTGCGGGTTCGTCAACGTCATACCACGCCGGAATTTCGCGCAAATCAAAATTTAAGTGCATAAAGTTTCGTTTTGTCTGCGCGAAAGTGTTTGGCGAACTCCATTCGACATTTTCAAAAATCCGCTTTTCCAAACGGCGCAACCCGATCAAATAAAATCCGCCGTCCGAAGTTTCGCCCAAAACCGCGTCCGTTTTTTTTAGTAATTCAAACGCTCGTTCGATGTATTCTGCGGGAAATGTCGGGCTGTCGGTTCCGATCATTACGACCGCATCCGAATCGTTTTCAAACTCGAACTCGAACGCATTAAACATTCTTTCACCTAAATCCGCGCCTGTTTGTTCGATAAATTCGTGTTCATATTGCAGAAGATTCTCCAATTCCATTCCCTTTCCCGGTGGCGAAAATGCTATTATCGTTTCATTGCAGACTGTTTTCGCCTTGTTTTCCGTGTCCATTAAAAATGCGGCGGCAAGTTCGGCGCATTCTTCCGCCGAAAGAAAAGATTGCAGCCGGGTTTTAACCGTCCCGGCAAGCGGAATTTTGGTCATTATAATAATTGCGCGTTTCATTCGGGAATAAATTCTATCGTTTTTGGGGTTTATATTAAATATTAGCAACAAAGTTTTGAATAAAATATGGCTTACGATTTAGATGTGGAAAGCGCGGTTCGGACGCGATACGGAAATGCCGCTAACGAAGTGGAAAACGCTTTGTGCTGTCCGGTTGAATATAATCCCGAATATCTGAAAATCATTCCCGCCGAGATTATCGAGCGCGATTACGGCTGCGGAAATCCTTCGGAGTTTGTCCGCGCGGGGGAAACGGTTTTGGATTTGGGTTCGGGCGGCGGCAAAATTTGCTACATCGCCGCGCAGATCGTCGGCGAATCGGGAAAGGTTATCGGCGTTGACACGAACGCGGAAATGTTCGCTCTGGCAAACAAATACCGCAGCACAATCGGCGAAAAAATCGGCTGCGAAAACGTCGAGTTTCGTTACGGGAAAATTCAGGATTTGCGTTTGGATTTGAATTTAGTTGACGAATACTTAAAAGAGAATTCGATTAAATCGGCACAGGATTTTTTAAATTATGAATCATTCGTTACGAAAGTCAAACGCGAAAAACCTTTGATTGCCGACGATTCGATTGACGTAATTTTATCGAATTGCGTTTTGAATCTTGTCAAACCCGAAGACAAAGCGCAGATGTTTGCCGAGATGTTTCGCGTCTTAAAGCGCGGCGGACGGATCGCAATTTCCGACATTGTAGCGGACGAAGACGTTCCCGAACATTTGCAGGCAAATCCCGAACTTTGGAGCGGCTGTATTTCGGGCGCGTTCCGCGAAGATTCGTTTACGGAAGCCTTTGAACGCGCCGGATTTTATGGGATCGAGATTGTTAAGCGCGATGAAAAACCGTGGCGCATCGTCGAAGGCATCGAGTTTCGTTCAATTACGATTGTCGCCTACAAAGGCAAACAGGGTGCGTGTTTCGAGCGCAATCAAGCCGTAATTTACAAAGGTCCGTGGAAAAAAGTGATTGACGATGACGGTCACGTTTTGGAACGCGGGCAGCGAATGGCGGTTTGCGATAAAACTTTTCAGATTTACCGCAAAGAGCCTTACGCTTCAAACATCTTCGCCGTCGAACCGATTGAAAATATTAATTTAGAAGACGCGAAAGAATTCGATTGCCGACGAACGGCGAAACGTCATCCGCGTGAAACAAAAGGTTTGGAATATAATCTGACCGATTTGTCGGGCGCGGAATGCTGTGAGCCGGGAGAAAATTGTTGCTAAAGAAAAATTTAGACGATTACCGTAAAGGCGCAGTCGGTTCGCTGATGGACGAATACGAACGGGCGGCGTTTGAACTAAAAGCGATGATTGAAAATATCGGCGAAGCTGATTACTCGCGCATTGTCGAAGGCGAAAGCGAGCATTGCTGTTCGATTCGGATAATTATGAATCACGTCGTCCGCGCCGGTTACGGTTACGCGAAATATATCCGCGACGCGCTTTCGATGGACGCTCTGCCAGTCGAAGACAAACAAATCGGACAAACGGAAATCGGCGGCGAGATTGATAAAATGCTTGCTTATACAGCCGAAATTTTTGATGGAAAATGGGAAATGATGGATGAAGAAATGGAAAACATCTATTTCAAAACACGTTGGGAAGTGACTTATAACATTGACCAGTTGCTTGAACACGCCATCGTTCACATTCTGCGGCATCGAAGGCAGATCGAAAAGTTTTTATTGAAATTTGGAAGTTAGTTTTTATGCACTATTACAACGAAGAAGATTTAGGCAGATTCGGCGACATTGCCAAACATAAACCGGAACTTTTCGAGAAATTTCTCGCGTGGTATCAAGCCTGTCAGGAAGAAGGCGCACTCTCAAAACGCGAAAAAGCTCTCGTCGGTTTGGCGGTCGCCGTCACGGTGCAGTGTCCGTATTGCATCGAAGCGTTCACGAATTCGTGTCTCGAAAACGGCTCGAATATGGAACAGATGACCGAAGCGATGCACCTTGCATCGGCAATTCGCGGCGGCGCGAGTCTGATTCACGGCATCCAATCGCACAACGCGCACGACAAAGTTTCGATGTGATGTATGATTGAAATTGAAAAGAAAAATCTGGTTGAAAATTATGTTCGCGCTTACAATGCTTTCGATATTGAAGGAATGCTTAAGGATTTGCACGATGAAATAGTTTTCAAAAATATTACAAACGGCGAAGTTACGCTTGAATTAAAAGGAATTGAAGCGTTTAGAAATCAGGCGGAGCAAGTTATCGGCTTTTTTGCCGAACGAGAACAAAAAATAACGAATTTTGTTTTTAACAAAGACGGCTGCGAAATCGAAATTGATTATCGCGCGACACTCGCCGCCGGTTTGCCAAACGGATTAAAAACGGGCGACAAAATCGAACTAAAAGGAAAATCAATCTTTCATTTTGCTGACGGCAAAATCAGCCAAATTCAAGACATCAGCTAAAATATGCAAGCCGTTCAAATCACGCGCAGCGGCAAATCTGCGTTTCCAAACTCGCCCGTCGGTTTTGACGAAAGACTCGGCGGCGCGAAACTTTTCGCGGAAAAGGTCGAAACATTGCAGATCAATGTCGGCAAACTTTGTAATCAGGCGTGCAAACATTGTCACGTTGA
>JALYQJ010000153.1 GCA_030855875.1 Acidobacteriota bacterium | reverse complement strand
CCGTTTCGCAACGCGAATATGCTGGCGATTGCGACGAGCTGGGCGGAAATTCTTAAAGCAAATGCGATTTACGTCGGTGCGGTCGCGGAAGATTCGAGCGGCTATCCCGACTGCCGACCGGAATTTTACCGCGCCTTTGAACGAACAATCGAAACGGGAACGAAACCGGAAACGAATATAAAAATTAAAACGCCGATTATTGATTTATCGAAGGCGGAAATCGTGAAAAAAGCTGTGGAATTAAACGCGCCGATTCACTTAAGCTGGTCGTGTTATCAAAGCGAAAATCTAGCCTGCGGAACGTGCGATTCGTGCGCTTTGCGGCTGCGCGGGTTTCAACAAGCGGGCGAAATTGACCCGATTGAATACGACGGAAAACTTTAGCCACTAACTAACACGAATAATACGAATTGTCTTTAATTTTCTTATTCGTATTATTCATGGCTAAAAATTCTACGAAATTTCCAATCGTTCGCGCTTAATTTTCAAGCCGTTCAAATTTCCCAACGCGCCGAACGCGATGTTTTCGGTGCGGAAAAATTCTTTCGCCAGATTCTGAACCGCTTCGAGCGAAACTTCTTCGATTTTTTTTAGTGTTTCTTCGATTGAAATTTGTCTGCCGTGAACCATTTCGAGCCGTGCCAGAGTTCCGGCGCGAACGCTCGAATCTTCCAAGCCAAGCAGAATCGAAGCGACCGACTGCTCTTTGACGAGTTCGAGTTCTTCCGCCGTGATGCCGTCTTTGACGATTGAACGCATCTCGCCCAATGAAATATCCAGAACTTCTTCGGTTTGTTTCGGCGAAGTTCCGGCGTAAATCGAGAAAACGCCGCAGTCCTGATACATCGCCGCGCTCGCCCCGACCGAATAAGCCAAACCTTTTTCTTCGCGCACTTTTTGCCACAAACGCGACGAAGTTCCGCCGCCGAGTGCGTTTGCTAAAATGTCGGCGGCGTAGCGGTGTTCGCTTTTCGCGTCAACAAACGGCGCGGCGATAATCAAGTGCGCCTGTTCGAGATTTTTATTTTTTTTGATAATAATCGGCGCGGCGATGTTCGGAATCGTAACGCCGTCGTCCCGACGGCTGTCTTGAATGCGTCCCGCATTCAACGCGGCGCTTTTCGCGTCGTCCGCGTGTCGGTGCGCGGGACGCACACCGGACAGCCGTCGGGACGACGGCGTTACAAAAAATCTCTCCGCTAAATCCACAATTCGCGCGTGTTCGACATTTCCTGCCGCCGCGATGATTAGATTTCCGGCGTTAAAAGTTTCGGCGTGATATTTTCGCGTCGCTTCGTGATTAAAAGTGCGAACAGTGCGCGACGTTCCGGCTATCGAAAGTCCGAGCGGGTGATCGGGGAAAAGTTTACTGTTGAAAATCTCGCCCAATATGTCTTCGGGCGAATCTTCGGTCATCTTGATTTCTTCGATGATAACTTTTTGTTCGCGCTTTAATTCCTTTTCGTCAAACAGCGGGTTAACGAGCATATCGGCGAGCAAATCAAAGGCTTTGGCGAGTTGATTATCAACGACTTTAATCGCAAATCCGGTTTCCTCGTGCATCGTGAAAGCGTCGAGACTACCGCCCAAACGGTCGGTTTCAATCGCAATCTGCAAAGCATTTCTTTTCGGCGTTCCCTTAAAAACGGCGTGTTCGATAAAGTGCGAAATTCCGTTCAGTTCATCCGGTTCGTGACGCGAACCTTTGCGGAAAAAAAATCCGAGCGTGACGCTGCGGACATCGGGCATCCGGTCGGTGAGAATCGTTAAGCCGTTTTCAAATCTGGTCGTTTCTATGTTTTCTCTCATCTTGGTAAAGCGAATAAAAATTTTAACATATCAAATACCTGACTGCATTTCATAAAAAAGGACGAGCCGAAACTCGTCCTTTTAGTCGCTCTAAACTTGGGTTGACTATTCGATTTCCAATTTAACTTCTTTTTCTGTTGAGCTGTTTTGGTCTGATTTTGCGTTGGTTTCAATCAGTTTTTCGTCCTGATTAATTCCGAGTTGCGCCATCACTTCCGGCATTGTCAAGCCCATCGCCTGCAATTGTTGAAGAAGTCCGAAAATCAGCGTCGGCGCGGTTTGCGCGAAACGATTAATTCCGCTCGAACCGTTGCCGTTTCCATTTCCGTTTCCGCCGTTGTCAATCATCACGACTTTATCAATTTTGCCCAAAGGTTCGGCGACGGCTTGGAAAATCGGTGCGCTCGATTCGATAATGGCGGGCAGTCTTTCGAGAAT
>JALYQJ010000134.1 GCA_030855875.1 Acidobacteriota bacterium | reverse complement strand
AATTTCGTTTGTCAACCTCAAAGCGTAACTTTTTACTTTTCTTTTTCCAGCTAATAAAAGTTTGTTTGAGGCAAATATGTATTCTCCACACTTGACCTACCCTTGTCAAGCCAACTTCAAAACTTTTTAAGTTTGATTCAATGTCCAGATGAAACTGTTAAAATCCACCTCTCTCAGACATCAGATAAAAAATACATATTTTCAAATATCATTTCGATTTTTGTCGAAAACAAAGTTCTTTTCGTTTCAAACGAACTTACCTAGATGTAGTCAATTCTTAATAAGTTGCCCGCTGTTAAAAACTATTGTAATTAAAAAGCAATCATTTGAGCAAGTTGGATAAGTCTGATTTATTTTCCTTGATCACAATCATTTTTGATCATTGCTTTTAACCTTTAATAATAAGTCAATCACTTCTCTAACCGCGCCAAAGCCACCCAAAGCCTTTGTCTTATATAATGAATGAAGTTTGACTTCTAGCTCAGCATCAGCAACAGCCATAGGTAAACCCACTTTCAACATTATACAAATGTCGCCTATATCATCACCAATATAGGCGACTTCTTCAGGGTTTACATCTGCATCTTGTAAAATATCTTCAAAATCCTTTGTTTTATCGAGCGAACCGGCTTTGATGTAATGTATTCCTAGTTCAGTTCCCCTTTTATCTAAAATTTTTTTTGCGTTTCTGCCCGAGATTATCCCAGATCGAAACCCGGCTTTATGCCACATTGCCAAACCTTGCCCGTCACGAACGTGGAAGACTTTTAATTGTTCACCGTGTTCAGAAAAATAAAGTCTGCCGTCAGTTAAAACACCATCGCAATCCATTAAAAGCAGTTTTATCTTTTTTGCGCGGGATAAGATATTTTTCCTTAGTAATAATTTCCCCATACAATTAGAAATTTTATCTTATCTCGAACATTTCGACTCCGCTTAATTTCCAGACACTTCCTGCTTTCGATAAACGAAAAACGGCAATTCCGCTTTCTGGTTCCCGATTTAATAGCTTTATATTAAGGCTTGTTTCAACCAGCGCATTATTACCATCAATTTTATCTACCTGCGTTATTTTTGTCTGCCATTGTTCGGTTTGTCCGGTAATGCCTGAAGCAAATTTGGCAACTTCCCCAGATAATAAAAGAATTTCTATATCAGCTTTACGATTTGAAACGGCGGATTTATCGAATTGAGCAAAAAATGTTTTAATTCCTTCTTCAATTTCAATGCCGGAATTTGTTTTACTTCTGTCTTGCCGTGCTGCCAGCGTCGCGCCATACTCGGCATCTGCTCTGACGGCTTCCTCAAAATATTTAATCGCATTTGATGTCTGCCCGTTTTTCAAACTTATTTCGCCGAGACCGACGTTCGACCAAGCAAGACTTCGCGCCGTCGGCAGTTTTTCATTTATGATTGTCTGAAATTCTTTCTCCGCATCTGCGACTTTGGCTTGCGCCAAAAGCGAACGTCCTAAATAAACTCGTGCCTCATCGAAACGCGGTATTGTCAGCAAAATGCTTCGTGCATTTTTCTCAGCCGAAATATAATCCTGTTTATCAAAAGCACGTTTTATTATCAAAAGCGCGTCGCTTTCATCGTATTGGCGCGGCGCGACATCATCTGAATAATCGGTCTGCGGATAAAATTTATCTTTATCAATTTCGGTTCTTACTATTTTATTATTAGACTTAAACACGACTTCGCCGAAACTTTTCGCCGCAACTGTCGTCTGCGCCGAAAGACTTTCTCCATTTGCGGTCGTTGCGTTGACAGTTACCGCTGCATCACTTGAACCTGTATTTCGCAGCGCAATTTTTGTTTCCGCTCCGATAATTTGAGGCAAACCGACGAGCAGATTTGTATCTGTAACCTGATCAAATGAATAATCAATAAAATCTTTATGACTTGCAAAAGCGGCGCGAAGTTCGGCTAAATCCAAACTTCCATCTTTCATATTTGTCCGCAGCCCGTTAAAAAATTCTTCCTGCCCAGCCTTTTTTATCAGCAAACGCCAAATCATCGCGCCTTTGTTGGCAACAGCGGGAAAGTAATAATCGTCGAGCGGCGCAACTACTGTTAAAGGTGAATCGCGCTTTACAATCGCGGCATAAGCAATTCTTTGACGCTGCCGCTCAACATCAGCAATATCTTTCCCGAATTTTGATTCCAAAAATTGGGTTGCAATATACCGAGCCAAACCTTCCCGAACCACGCCGAAACCGTCGCCGCCGACCGAAACGGCATTTCCTAACCAAATTTTCGCAACTGATTCGGCAATCGCCATCGCCGTCTGAGAATCAATCTTTTGTCTGCGAAATACAGTGTCGTCAACAAAAACCGTTCCGCCGCCCGAAAATCCCGCGCCGCGCCGGACTGAAACTATCTTTAAAGGAACATCCGGCGCAGTTCCTAAAAGACCCGCCGTAAAAGTCTTCGCTTCGATCACCAAAGCTGCTAATTCATTGGCTCGTTTTTGCTCTTCCGCACCCGCGCCTTTCGGCATATACACGCTAACGCCGTTGATGTTGAGACTGTCCCAGTTTCCCGCGACAAAAAACGGCTGCCCGTTTAATTTTTGATTGTAGGAAACCTGCGGCTTTGCGGAAGAAGAATCGCTGCCTTCGCCTGAAGAAATAATATTTGCACTCGTGCTGTTCGGATTAATAACCGTCAAACTAAACGGTGCAAAGTCTGCGCCGCGTGCAAAATACCAACTATTCGGTGTCGGATACCAAAAAGAAAGCGGCAAAAATTGCGAACTGATTGGCGAAATCGCATTTAAGCCTGAGTTTTCGTCAACCTTTAATTTATAATCAACGGCAACCGACAAATTCCCGTTTTGCTGAATGGAAGGCGTTCGTAAAATTATCCTTTGTAAAACGCCCGTCCCGATTTTCTCTTCGCCTTTTGTAAATTCCGCCGCCGAGTCATTAATTTTCACAGCGGAAACCTCCGCGCTCCGGCTTATTCGCAGAGTCAAACGCGATGCCGGAGTATTTCCGACATTTTTCAAATTCAAAACGGCTTTTACATTTAAATATCTGTCCGTTTCATTCTGCGGCAAATTCGCTGTAATGTCGTATTTTTGAACTTGCCAGGTTTTTGAGGCGCGGCTTTCATCCTGAGCGAACGTATATAAGGTAAAAGCGGCGAGTGAAAAGAAAAGAACTATAAAAGTCTGAATTTTATTTCGATACATAATAATCAAAAGGCTGAAAAAATTTATCCGGTTTAATTATGATTCATCAATAACTAACTCGTGAATCGCTTTTAATTTGTAAAGCAATTTTTCCAATCTATTTAAAGGTAATTGATTTGGACCGTCTGACGGCGCGTTTACCGGATTATCGTGAACTTCCATAAAAATCGCGTCCACGCCGCAAGCCACGCCCGCACGAGCAAAATGTTCGATGTATTCGGCTTGCCCGCCCGTTGCCTTGCCGAGTCCGCCCGG
>JALYQJ010000119.1 GCA_030855875.1 Acidobacteriota bacterium | reverse complement strand
ACGATGGTTCCGCTGCGTGAAAAAATCGTTGAAAGATTAAAACAGGACGAACTCATCAAAGTCGCCAAACTCGAATTCGACTGCGTTCTGCCGATTGCCGTGATGGAACTAAACGGCTTTTATCTCGATGAAGCGCGTTGGCGCGAGCAGCTCGAAAAAGTAAAAAAAGAACAGGCGCGGGTAGCGGTCGAACTCCAGCAGATGCTTTCCGCCGGAGTCGCGCAAGCATCTTTGTTCGGCATTACCGAAATAAATTTAGATTCGCAAAATCAAGTAACGGACGCGCTGAAAAATTTGGGCGTTCCCGTTCCTGAAACGACACGCGGCTGGCAGATGCAGCCGCTCGCGCTCGAATATCCGGTCGTCGCCAAACTTCTCGAATATCGCGGCGTGGCGAAATCCTTGTCGAGCTTCGGCGAAAATATTCTCGAATTTATCAAAATCGAAACCGGCAGAATTCATTCGGATTTCCGCCAAATCGGTGCGCCGACCGGACGCTTTAGCTGCTCGAAACCGAACATTCAGCAGATACCGCACGAAGAAGCGTATCGCCGGTGCTTTCGCGCGCCCGAAGGCAGAAAACTCGTGATTGCCGATTATTCGCAAATCGAACTGCGGATTTTAGCCGAATTTTCCGGCGACCAGAATTTTATCAACGCCTTCGTCTCCGGCGCGGATTTTCACACAATTACCGCCGCGCAGGTTTTCAACGTCAAACCCGAAGAAGTTACGCCCGATCAGCGCAGTTTTGCCAAACGCCTGAATTTCGGCGTGGTTTACGGCATCGGCTCGCAGCGTTTCGCCTTGATGACCGGATTGCCGCAGAGTCAGGCGGAAGACGTGATGCGAAAATATTTCGGGACATATCGCGGACTCGATTCGTGGCTCAGAGACGCGGCGCGAAAAGTTACGAGCGAACGGGCGGCGCGAACCGCTTCCGGCAGATTGTCGCGCTTCCGCTTTGACGAAGACGACCGCAAAGCGATTTCTTTAGCGCAAAGAAACGGCAAAAATATGCCGATTCAGGGAACGTCCGCTGACATTTTGAAACGCGCTCTGCATCTTCTGCACAAAGAAATCAGAGGAACGTCGGCGCGTCTGGTCAACATCGTCCATGACGAAATCATCGTCGAAGCGGACGCAGCCGAAGCGGAAACAACCGCCGAAAAACTGGAAAAAGCGATGTGCGCGGCGGGCGAAGAATACGTCAAAAAAGTTCCCGTCAAAGTTGACGTTCACATCGCCGACGAATGGACGAAATAAAATTTGTGCGAATAATTACCGGTAATTATTCGCACAAATTTTATTTCGTTGTTTTTCTGTGCGTTACTTTTCGGAAAAGAAATTTCTTGAAATTAAACGATCATAGTCAATAATTATTTGATTTATCAGTTTTATTAGCACTGGAAGATAATTCAGCGTAAAAAATTATACTGAATTAATAAAATGTTCGACGCGGCTTTCGACCGTTTGGCGAATTGCTTTTAAGTTTTCCTCCGAATCGGCTTCAAATCTTAAAACTAAAATCGCCTGTGTGTTTGAGGCGCGAACCAAACCCCAACCGTTTTCAAATATAATTCTCGCGCCGTCAATCGTGATGACTTCGTTTGTTTTGGCGAATTCAGCCGCGATTTTTTCGACGACGGCGAATTTCATTTCGTCGGCGCATTCGACGCGCAGTTCCGGCGTGGAAAAGGTTTCCGGCAAATCCGAGAGAAGCTGCGATAAACTCGAATCGGTGTTCGACAATATTTCCAAAACCCGTGCGCCTGCGTAAGTCGCGTCGTCAAAGCCGTAAAAACGGTCGGCGAAAAAAATGTGTCCGCTCATTTCGCCGGCGAGCGCGGCTCCGGTTTCCTTCATTTTCGCTTTTATGAGCGAATGCCCGGCTTTCCACATAATCGCGTTTCCGCCGTTTTTCGTGATGTCGGCAAATAGATTATTCGAGCATTTCACTTCGGCGATAATTGTCGCGCCCGGATTTTCCTTTAATATTTCGCGCGAAAGCAAAATCATAAGTTCGTCGCCCCAGATGATGCGCCCGTTTTCGTCCACAACTCCGATCCGGTCGCCGTCGCCGTCAAACGCCAGCCCCAAATCCGCGCCGGTTTCTTTGACGGCTCTGATGCAGTCCTGCAAATTTTCCGCGACGGTCGGGTCCGGGTGATGATTCGGAAAGTTTGAATCAGGTTCGCAAAAAAGTTCGATCAATTCATATCCCAAAGTGCGAAAAAGCGGAACCGCCGTCACGCCGCCCATTCCGTTTCCGGCATCAACGACGACTTTTAATTTTTTCGCGCCCGGCGTAACGCGCCGCAAAAGTTGGCTTTGATATTTGCCTAAAACATCGGCGGTTTCGGTTTTCGGTTTAGCATCTTCAAGATCGAACGATTCACTGCTGATAATCCCGCCGGAAGTAAATTCCCCGCTCAGAGCGATGTTTTTGATCGCCTTGATTTGTTCGCCGAAAAGCGTGCCGTGTCCGAGACAAATCTTGAAACCGTTGTGGTCAGCCGGATTGTGCGAACCGGTAATCATCACGCCGCCGTCAACTTCTTCGGTGTAAGCCGCAAAATATAAAACCGGAGTCGGAACGCGCCCGATGTCTAAAACATCGCAGCCCGAATTGTTTAATCCTTTAACGAGCAGATCGCGGAACAGCGGCGAGCTTTCGCGCGCGTCGAACCCGACGGCGATGCGTTTCGCATTGTTGCGAATAAAAAACGTGCCGATGGCGCGCGCTAAAATCGAAACCGTTTCGGCGGTCAAATCACTCCCGACAATGCCGCGAATGTCATATTCTCTGAAAATATTTTGATTCATAAATTAAAAAGAAGTTTCGCAAACAGACGCAAAGAACGCAAAGCAGCAGATAAAAAATAGAACACAGATGAACGCGGATTAAGCGGATTTTCGCGGATTGAATTAAATTTCAATCATAATCAGAAGAAAGATTTGTTTTATCCGTTTTTGTCCGCCCAATCCGCGTTCATCCGTGTCCTATTCTTCTTTTAATTTCTTGATTTTTGCTATACTTCAAATTTATGTTTGGGCAACAAACATCAGTCCGAAAGCATCGAAAATTTCGACAGTCAAGAATAACACCTTTTCCATCTATGAAAAATACGTTTCGCTTTATCAGCTTTCAATTTGTTTTCGTGTTTTTGGCGTTAGCCGCCAACGCGCAAACCCCGCGAACATCGCCGACACCGCCTGCCGTTGACGACGCGGGCGTTTCTAAAACAGTCGAAGTTCGGCTTCCCGTCACCGTAACGCAAAAAAAATCGCTCGTAACGGGTTTGTCGCGCGGGGATTTCGCCGTTTTTGAAGACGGCGTTCAGCAGGAAGTGACGTTTTTTACCGACGAAAAAACGAATCCGCCGGTTTACGTCGGCGTTTTGATGGACACTTCGGACTCGACCAAAGGAAAAATGAAGTTTTCCAAAGAAGCGGCGAAAAACTTTATTTACACCGTCACGCGCCTTCGCAAGGATAAAGCCGCGTTTATGACTTTCGACCACGAAATTAAATTGATTCAGGATTTCACGGACAAACTCGATTTGCTCGACAAAGCCGTTGACAGAATTAAAAAGACAGGCTCGCAAACCGCGCTTTATGATGCGGTCTGGCAATTTTCCGACGAAAAACTTCGTAACGCTCCGGGCAGAAGAGTCGTCGTCGTAATTACCGACGGCGAAGACACCTTCAGCCGCGCCGAATTAAAGGACGCGATTGACATCGCCCAGCGAACCGAAACAACGATTTTCGCCATCTCGACGAAAGCCGGTTTTTTGGGAACCGTGCCGGGCGTTGACGCGGGAACGGTCAAAG
>JALYQJ010000113.1 GCA_030855875.1 Acidobacteriota bacterium | reverse complement strand
CCGGCAAAAAGTGGAGCAAACTTTTTGAGATAAAAATCAAACCGAAAGCATAAATTAACGTGAGTTCGATACAAGAATTATTGCCCGCGAAAGACGCGAAAATGAAAACATTCAAAGGTAAAACTTTGCTTTATACTTTCTTTTTTAGCGTCTTTCGCGTATTTTGCGGGCAAACTCTTTGTTTTAATTGTTCTTCATTTCCTACTTCAAAATTACTTAAATTAAATCTAAACAGTGTAAATTAAAATAATCGTTTTTAATTTTCCTGAAATCTCGCGGGAACAAATTTTCGTCTGCGGTGTCTAAAGAACCGAAACGGATATTATTTTCGTTTCGATAATCGGCAATCGTGATTTTCGCTGGCACCGGAAAAACGGAGGAAAATAAAAATGTTAGAACAATTAATCGAATCGAGAAGTCACGCGGAGGAAAACGCCAAGCGCGGCGGTTTTCTGATGGCGACGTTTTTTGTGGCGGCGATAACGCTTTCGAGCGGCATTTTGTGGAGTCTTTTCGCCAAAGACATCGCAATGGGAAATGATAATCTGGAGATTTCGACGATGGTCGCGCCGGTGCCGGAAAATGTGCCGCCCGCGCCTTTGATAAAAGAGGAAAAAAGCGTTCAGCCGCAAACCGAAAAAGCTGCCGCACCGACGCGACAATTTAACATTGCGCGAATTGACGAAACGCAGCCCGCGCCGACCGCGATTTCCGTTTCGCCGAACAAATACAGAGAACGTCCGATTGGCGATTT
The DNA here is from genome assembly GCA_030855875.1 of Acidobacteriota bacterium. Taxonomy (GTDB): domain Bacteria; phylum Acidobacteriota; class Blastocatellia; order Pyrinomonadales; family Pyrinomonadaceae; genus SXVE01. Next base: position 5,985 of record JALYQJ010000113.1, on the reverse strand, counting down.
TATCATTACGGACGGAAGAGAACTCGACCCGCAAGGCGCGGTTTCCGCAAAGGTCGGTCGTGAAACGACAATTGGTGTCGGAATAGGACGAAACAACGAAACGGCGCAAACTGAAATTCTTGAAAAACCCGCCGCGCCGCCGCCGATTATTCCGAAAAAAGCGGAAGAACCGCCGCGAAAATCGCCGCCGACCGTCAGCCTTGGCGTAATTACCGGCAAAGCGACGAATCTGCCGAAACCGATTTATTCGGCAGCAGCCAGAGCCGTTAATGCCGGCGGCGACGTTAATGTTCAGGTTTTAATTGATGAAAAAGGAAATGTCGTTTCGGCGAAAGCGGTCAATGGACATCCTTTGTTGAGAGAATCGGCGGAACGCGCGGCGCGGACTGCAAAATTTACTCCAACCGTTTTATCGAAGCAACCTGTAAAAGTTACGGGAATAATCGTTTATAAATTCTTGAAGTAATCAGACCTTTCGCAAAACCAAACGACTCTGCACTTCCAGTGCAGAGTCGTTTGGTTTTGCAAAAACACGTTGAGAGAACGGACACAAACGTTCATTCTCGTATTATATTTTTTGACGACAACAAATGCGCCCTCTTAATAGTGATGCAAATCGAACGGAATCGGGTAACGCTTGCTGGAATGTGCGCGACTGACGCGCGGAATAATAATCGGCGAAGTATTGACGATTAAAAATCTACCTTCTTTCGTAACGCGGTGCGTTTCTTTGAAAACTTCAGCGAGAAACTTTAAATATGCTTCATAACTTGGATAATCGGATTTTTGTGTTCGAGCAAATTAAACAGAAATCCGCCTTGAAAGTTGTTTGGCAAGTAACCTAAATCTTCGAGAGTTGCGATTAAGTTTTTGTCGCTCCGGCTTGCAATTGTTTCTTCATTCAACATTTAGTTTATTGTAAATCACATTCAAAATGATTTGTTAATAGATTTTGAGCTGATAATTTTTTAGCACGGTTATTTTGGAAGCGGTTTTGTCCATTTTCCGCCGGAAAAAATCGCGTCGGGCGCGTGTTTCTTTTCAAAATCTTTTGTCTTCCAATCAATTGTGCGCGATTTTTTGTAAAACAGAAATTCGCCGGGTGAGCCGATTTTTAAGCGTCCGTTTTTGGCAATCAGGTAATAATTGCTCGCGTCGAATTCCTGCAAACCGGCGTAAATCGCCAGATCGCCGATCTCCTGAACGAAGACGGGCGCGGGCGTTTCGGCGCGGCGGCGTTCGGCGTTGACGGCGATGTCGGCGGCGAAAGGAGTTTCGCTTTCGGCGAAATTGACGATGTTGGCTTTGCGGAAAATAAAGTTGTAAAGATCGCCCGAATCGTTAAACGGCGTAGTTTCGTAAACTTTCGCGTCGGCGCGTTTTTCGCTTTCGTCGGCGATTGACTGCAAAGCCGTGAGGTTGGCGATGAAATTCATTTTTACCAGAAACATTTCGTCTTTGCCGTGCAGTGCGCCGGTTTCGATCAAAATTACGGGCGTTCCCCATTCGGAAATGCGGTCGCCGAACGCGCGCGGATTGTATTCGTCGTCGTAGCGTCCGATGTGTTCGGGAATAAATTTATTGAGCGCGGCGATCATTAATGAACAGATGCGTTTGTTGCGTTCGTGTCCGGCGTAGGTCGCGCCGCCCGGTCTGCCGGAGAAGGCGAGCAGCGAAATTGCCGCCTGTTTCGACGTTTTGCCGACGGTCGTTAAGGGGTTTTGATTGTGGAGATTAAAACCGATTTCCGGTTTCCATTCATCGCGCAGTTTTTTCAATAATCTGCCTTCGGGCGTTTGCAGATTTCTCGCGTCGCGGTTGATGTCAATTCCCTGTAAATTGCGGCGTTGATAAAGCTCCGCGCCGTCCGGGTTGAGCATCGGCACGGCGCGAATCGTGACGGAATTTTCCAGTTTTTTTATCCAGCCGATTTTGTCGCGGTTGTTTTGCAGAAACGTGAACATATCAATCAAACCGCTCGTCGCCGTCGGTTCGTCGCCGTGCATCTGCGACCACATAAAAATCTTCGTCGCGCCTTTGCCCCATTCGATTTGGTAAATTTCACGATTGGCGTAGCTGCGTCCGGCTTCTTCGACTTTTATGCCGAGTTTTTTCAGGTTTTCCAGATATTTCTGCAAATCTTTGTGGCGGACATTTGACGGTAAAATATTGGAAACGTGCTGCTGTTCCCAAGCCGCCGCAAATTCTTCGGCGGTTTGCGCGTTTATATTCATCGGAAAAATAGAAAGAAATACGAGAATTAAAATAGCGATTTTCATAAGGGATAAGATAAACCGTTTTGCGGTTTGACTTCAAACTCAGCCGCAGAAAAGGGAAAATTACTTAACAACGGATTTACACGGATTCACGCCGATTAAAAGAAGATTGAAAAGATGAATTTATCCCGTTTTTATCTGTGTTTATCTGTGTGCATCTGTGGCTAAATATTTCCTGAAATTAAGATCTTAGCAGTCAAATTAAATCATTACTCGAAACGCGCAAAACTTCGGCGACGCTCCACGCCTGCGCGAAACAGCCGCGCGGTTTATGCGGCGCGTCGCCGTCGAAAATCTCGGAAATTTGTCCGCAGCCGGCTTCGCTCAGATGAGATTTGAAATCATTTAAAATTTCTTCGCGGCGTTGCCGTTTGTCGGGAAAAACTTTTCGGTGCGCGTCAACGAAACCGCCGATGAGCCAAGCCCAAACCGTGCCTTGATGATACGCGGAATCGCGCTCGTAAGGCGAGCCGGTATAAATCGGGCGATAACTGATGTCTTTCGGCGAAAGCGAGCGCAAACCGAACGTAGTTAAAAGTTCCGCTTCGACTTTTTCGACGACTTTTCGGACTTTTTCCGCGTCGTCTAAAATCTGGTTCGGCAAACTGACGGCGAAAATCTGATTCGGTCGAACGGAAGCGTCGCGCATTCCGTTGATGACGACATCGAACAGACAATTTTCCGCTTCGTTCCAGAAAACCGCATTGAAACTCTGTTTTGCTAATTCCGCCATCGCCGCGTATTTTTCGGCGTTTTCCGCGTCATCGAATTTTTCGGCGTAATTAGCCATAATTTTCAGCGCGTTAAACCACAAAGCCTGAATTTCGACGGGTTTGCCGATGCGCGGCGTAAAAACTTCCGTTTCATATTTCGCGTCCATCCACGTCAACTGCATTCCCGCTTCTCCGGCGTAAAGCAAGCCGTCCGTGTCAACGTGAATTTGAAAGCGTGTGCCGCGCAGATGCCATTCGATGACATTCGCAAGTTTTTCGTAAAGTTTTTCGCGGACGAATTCGTAATCCTGCGTTTTTTCGGCGTAAGCGCGAACCGCTTCAAAATACCAGAGCGTCGCGTCAACCGTATTGTATTCGGCTTCATCGCCCGCGTCGGGAAAACGATTCGGCAGCATTCCTTCGGAAATATGTCTGGAAAATTCGAGCAAAATAGATTTGGCGATTTCGGTGCGATTCGTTGTCAGAGTCAAACCGTTAAGCGCAATCATCGTGTCGCGTCCCCAATCGGAAAACCACGGATAGCCGGCAATTACCGTTTTTCCGTCGCCGCGCGAAACGATAAACTGATCGGCGGCTAAAACCAACTGTTTTGCAAAATCGTCGTTCGCTTCCGCTATTTCGATTAATTTTTCGCGTCTTTCAATTTCCGATTTTTCAAACTTCTCTGCGTCGTCAGTAGTTTGTCTTTCGGTCGAAACAACAACAATCGCCGCTTCCGCCAAATCGAATTTCAACGAAAAAGGCTGAAACAAATCTTCACGGAAATCAAAACCGCGTTCCTTTTCAATCGCGTATTCAAAATTGCGATACCAAACCGCAGTTTTTTCGACAGCCTCGGCATTATGCGCGAAAAAAAGCGAAGGCATTTCGTCGAAAGGATGAATTTCAATCAAACTTTCCAACGTTTCAAAGGTCGGATTAAACTCTGAAGTTTCGCGCTGCAAATGATGATAATCAACGAATGAAAGCAGCGGTTTTAATTCTAATTCGATCTTCTGTTTTTGGTTTTTGGTTTTTGGTTTTTGGTTTTCGCGTAATTCGTAATTCGTAACTCGTAATTCGTTTATTCGGTATTGAACGACGGTTGTATTTTCGCCGTGAATCATAAAAAGTTTCTTTTCGATTTCTATTTCTTCGACTTCAAAAGTCCATACGGGAAACGGATCGAGCCGGAAATTTTTCAGATATTTGTAGCCGTTCGGATAAATTGCGTTCGGATATTGATTTGTCGAAAGTTCAAAAGTCGCGCCGTCAATGCTCAAAGTTTCTTCAAACTTTGAAAGCATCGTCACGCGACCCAAAGGCGGACGAATCGCGGCGGTCAGAAGTCCGTGATAACGGCGCGTGTTCGCGCCCGAAATCGTCGAACAGGCAAATCCGCCGATACCGTTCGTTTCCAGCCATTCGCGTCCGCTCGCCGCTTCGTAATTTGTGCAGATTCCCGAATCGAAGTTTATCATTGCCTTCTAAATTACATTTTCACCCGGAATATTCCAAATGGTTGGATTTTGCAAACAATATGGAACACGAATTCAAGTGAATTTATGACTAATTTTTACGGTTAAATCTTCACAAAATTAAAAATCCTTATTTACATCAAAGTCCTTGATTAAAAATCAGCAGTCAAAATCTTTCCGACAAAATCCTGCACGTCCAAATCATAAATCGGCACATCGAATTGACTTTTCAAATCGTCAAATTTCATTCCGTCAAGTAAAATCGGCTCGTCGGATTTTATCGTGTGTTTCGGAATAATGACGAAATCTCCGACGATTTTGTCTCTGACGGCAAGAAAGTCCTGACCTGTCAGCAACCCGGCAACGGCGACATCGCCGCCGAAATATGTATTCGGAACAGCTAAAACGGATAGACGCGAACCGATTAAATCGTTTAATTTTTCGATTTGCTCACGAAGAATCGGCGCGAACATTTCGCCCGTCAAAATCGTTCCGTGCAGAGAGTTGAGAGTTGAGAGTTGAGAGTTGAGAGTTTGTTTTTTCGGAATAATCGCTAATTGATGAGTTCTGACGTTTTCAGGACTAACAAAAAAACTTTGCGCCTTCGCGCCTTCGCGTCTTTGCGTTAAAGAATCCGCTTTCTTCAGCAATTTTTCAAATGAGCTGAGAAACGAGCGAATCATTCCCACGCCGTCTTCGATTTGCGGATAATTGCCGTAATGTTTGCGGCTCGGAACCGGCACACCGGCTTTGATGTAGATTTCATCGCCGAGAAAAGCGAAGGTTACGCCGAGATTTTTTCTGAATTCCTTTTGTAATTTTTCGACTTCGGCAATTGTTCGGCGACAGAATTCGGGCGTAACGCGGGTTAATCTTTCGTCGGTGTTGTAGCGCGTCAGAGCGACCGGAACGATTGCCGCCGAAACGACTTTCGGATGATGCGCCGCCAGATCGCGCAGAGTTTTTTCCAATTGTTTTCCGTCATTGATTTCGGGACAAAGAACGATTTGCGCGTGAATTTCGATGTCGTTATCGAGCAGAGTTTGCAGTTTGCCGAAAATGTCGGCGCGTTTTTCGTCAACGCCGAGCAGAAAGGCGCGTGTTTTTAGATCAGTCGCGTGAACCGAAACGTATTGCGGCGAAAGCCTTTGTTCGACGATGCGCTTCATTTCGTCGTCAGTAATCGAACTTAAAGTCGTGTAATTTCCGTAAAGAAATGAAAGCCGAATGTCTTCGTCGCGGACGAAAAGCGACGGTCGCGCGTCTTCCGGGTTGCCTTTGCAAAAGCAAAAAAGACACTCGTTGGCGCATTGGCGCGGCACGATCTGCTCGAACATCAAGCCGAAATCCTCGCCTTCTTCGCGCTCTAATTCGACTTCCCACGTTTCGCCGTTCGCTTTTTTAACGAGCAATTCCATCTCGGTTTCGCCCGCCGTCTGAAAGCGAAAATCGAGGTAATCGCGCACGACGCGCCCGTTGACGCGCACGATTCTATCGTCGGGCGCGAGGTCTAATTCC
>JALYQJ010000105.1 GCA_030855875.1 Acidobacteriota bacterium | reverse complement strand
GATGCACGAGCAAACTCGTCGAACTCGACCACGTTTGCCGATTCACGTCCTGAACCGCCGCCGAAGCGACAACCGAATACGGGCGCGGCGGATTGACCGCTTCAAAATCAATCTTTAGTAAATGTTTGCCGCTTGCGTCGGTCACGCCTTTGAAAGTCTGCGTCGTTCCGCCGCCGCGATAATTATCGTAATCGTAACTGCGCCACCACGGAATCCACGTTCCGAACGTGAAATCCGAGCGATTCGGCGGTGTGTAATTGGTCGGCGTTGCGGTGACGGTCCAATTCGTTTCGGCGTTGGCAAGTCCGCCGCCCGCGAAATATTTCGCTTCGACCGCGACGTTCGCCGATTCTTTGACGAAATGCGGAGCTTCCGATTCGACTTTCGCCGAAACTTCAAATTCCGGTCGGCGAAATTCCTGAATTTGAAAATTGTGATAATGCTGATAACCCGGAAGCGAGCTTTTCGTATTCAGTTCGACGTTTGCGCCGCCGAGATTCATATTGTCGGGCAGCTTGAATTTGAAATCGAACGCGCCGAAAGCGTTCAAATCCGCCACGCCTTTCGCAATTTCATTGCCCCGCGAATCGCGCACAATATAACTTAAACCGCTCGCCGCGTCCTGCAATCCTTCGACATCGCCGAGTTTTCCCGCCGTGATTTTGCGAATGTAACCTTTGACGGCGACTTCCTCGTTCGGGCGATACATTTTGCGGTCGTCGAAAACGAACCAGCGCAGCGAATCGGTCTGCGGCTTTTTATACCAATTTCCCGTTTCCTGCCAGTAATAATCGGTATTCTCCGGCAAAAACGCGACATCTTTTCCCTTTCGCGCAATCAAAATATTCTGCTGATTCGCCGCCGCTTCCGGCAAAGGCAGACGCAAAATCCCATTCGCGCCGGTCTGATTCGTCTGCGCTTCCAAAATCGTTTCCGTTTCCGCGACTTCCCCGTTTTCATCAATCGTCTGCGTTTCTTTTATCCCGTCATCGGAAACGCCCCAACTCGTAAGCCATTCCCACCAACTCGAAACTGCGTTTGGACTTTGGACATTGGACTTTGGACTTTGGACTATTTGCTTCCCATTCGGATAAATCGAAAGTTCAACGCCGCTCAAAGGTTTGCCGGTTTTCAAATCCGTCGCAAAACCGACTAATTCCTGATAATCAACAAAAGCGTCAAGCCCGATATTCGTGCTTTGCGCCCACGTAAAAATTCTCGTGCGGTCGTATTGATTGCGCCGAACGGTCGGTTCGATGTCAATGATGACGTTGCCGAAACCGCCATTTAGGGCTTCCGACAAATCAATGCGCGTTTCGACCATTTCGTCGGGTTTGCTCGCAATCGCAACGACCGTAGCGGAAATTAATTTACCCGGAATCGTCGGTTTTTTCGTACTGTCGTCGTAATTTATGCGGCGGAAATATTCCTGAAACGCCTTCCAGTCGGTCGGCTCGACGCGGTAAAGTCTGACTTTTACTGACGTTTGATTCGTCGAATAAACCGAAAACGCGGGTTTCGCGTTCGGGTCAAGCACGACCATCGTTCCGCCCTGCGCGTAAAGATTCGTTTCCGCCGAACCGACTTTGATTGCGGCGGTCGCGGGTGCGCCGAGCGTCTGCCCGAAAATGTCTTTTAACGCGCCGTCAATTGTGATCTTATAAGTCGTGCGACCTTTTTTGTAGCCCTGAACATAGATGTAATTTCCGCCCGGATAAATTTTCAAGCCTTCGATTGCCGGTTCGATTTTCACCATTTCCGCCGCGAAACTCGCCGTGTCAATTTGATTGTTAAATTGCAGATACCACTGCTCGAACGGCGAGCAATTCGGATTCGTTTCCCAACCACAAACCGCTTTTTGAAATTTCAAAGGGCTGTAAGTTTCAAAATTAAAACTCTGCGGCTGCGCGGTCGTCAAAGGTCCTTCCGCCGACGGAGTTCCTTTTTCGATTGTCACCGTAATTTTCGCCGCGCCGGGCAGAGCGTTTTCCGTCAAGCCGTCGGAATTTACTGCGCGAAACGCGAGCCATCGTTTCGGCTGAACTGTTTTTGCGTAATATGAAATGCTTGTATCGGCTTCGATTTCCGCTTGCGTCGCCAGTCGAATCGGCAGACGTTTTCCCTGCGCTGTGACGGAAATTGTTTTGATAACCGCTTCGGCGTTGATTTCCTGATCGAACGAAACGAAGATGAGCGCGTCGCGCCGCACGATTTGATTTTGGGGAATTATCGTTTCGACTTTCGGCGGCGGCGTTGTAAAAGTCCAAACGACATCTTTGCCCAAAACCTGTCCGGTCGCCGATTTCGTTCCGGCGGGAACTCTGGCAGTGTATTTCGTCGCCATCGGAAAACGCTTCGTCGCGTCGAACATCAAAGTTTTCGTTCCGAGCCAACGCCATTTTCCCTCGACATTCGGCGAAAGCTGAACGGGAACGATCTGCGCGGCTTCTTCCTGCGAAGTGACGGCGACCATCGGCTGCGAGAAAGTGACGTTCAAATCCGGCGCGAGCTTGACCGCGCCTTCGGGCGAAAAGCGCACGACTTCGAGCGTTTTTTTACTAGAATCAACATTCGCCGGATTAATTTGTTCGGGCGCGGGAAATTTCACCGGAATTTGTTTTCCTGTTTTCGGCGCGGGCAAAGTTCCGGCGCGTTTCGCAAAATCAGTCTGATCGTTTGCTTCGGATTTGATGGCGGGAATGCGTTTTAATAAATTGCCCGTTTCGCCCGCCGAAAGCGGATTCGTTTCGGCAACCGGCTGTTTTTCTCTGGTTTCCGCGCCGGTTATGCCTTCGCTCAATCGAAACTGCAAACCGTTCGGCATATTTTGATTCGTATTCGTCGGCATCGTTTTTACTCTCGACTTTTGAGCGTTCATCGCTGAACTAAGCGGCACAATCAAACTCGCATAAATGGCAAGCAGCCAAATCCAGGCAAACAATTTTTTCATTTTCGTATTTTCCTTCACGCTTATCATTCTGAAGCGAGCGTTTCGGCGGAATGTTTTCCGCTCAATCTTACTCTAAATCATTCTTTCAAACTAGCTTTATAAAAGCCGTGTGCGCTTTCTGAACGCGCCCGCCAAAAAAATCTTGCAGTCTTCGCCGAAAATCATTGACAGAAGTTCGATTCCGCGAAATAATCCGCATAAATACTGATTTTTCGCGGCAAAGCCGAAGCATAATTTAAACTTTACGAGGCTTAGACGTTTACTATTAACTAATACGATTTTCCTGTTATACTTAAACCGGAAAATGCAACTTTGCAGAAAAGGCTGTCGTAAAGTTTCTGGCAAAAGTTCTTTTAAGATAATTTTTTAGGAGCAAAAAACTTAAAATGGGATTGTGGGCAAGAATTACGAGAATATTTCGCGCAAATACGGGCGCGGCTTTGGACAAACTGGAAAACCCGGAACTGGTTTTGCAGCAGACGATTCGGGATATGCGCGACCGTGTGCCGGAGCTGAATAATTCCGTCGCGCAGGTGATGGCGACCGAACGGCTTTTGCTCAAACAAAAGGAAAATCTGTCGTCGCAGGTCGTAGACTGGGATTCCAAAATCAAAGCCTCGGTCAAACTCGGACGCGACGACATCGCTACGGCGTATATCGGACAATTGAACCAGGCGCAGATTGATCTCGAACGCACGTCCGCGCAAGCCGAACAAGCGCAAATCGCTTCCAAACAAGCCTTAAAAGCCCGCGATAATTACGTGCTGAATATGAAAAAACGCACGGCGGAAGCGATGCAGCTCATCAGCGCGGCGAAACAGGCGAAACTTCAGGAACAACTCGCGCAGACGATGGAAACCTTCAACATCGGCGACGACGCTTCGACGTTTAACGAAATGCGCGAAAAAATTGACCGCCGCGTCGCCGCCGCTGAAGCCAAACTCCAACTCGGAACTTCCAACGTGGATTCGCAGATGCAGGACATCGAACGCGAAGCGATGGACATTCAACTGCAGGACAAACTGCTCGAATATAAGCAAAATATGGGCTTGCTCGGAAATGGTTCAAACAACGCGGGCAGGCAGATTTCTTCGGGTTCAAACGAAAACAATGAAGATTAGGTGTTTGAACAGGTGTTGCTTTACGAACCGAACAAAAATAATAGAACGAGATAAACAATTGGCAAAACGCAGACGGCAAAATTAGCATCTACATTATTTATGGCGGATTTAGCAAAATATCAACAGGAATTTCAAAGATTTAATACGAAATACGTCAAGGAAGCGGTTAAAGAACCAGTTAATTTCTGGGGTTTAGCCGGTTTCGCCGTCGCCGCTGCTTATACGGGAAGCATTATTCCTCTGCTTATCGCGCTTTTGTGCGAGATCGCTTATATTCTCGTTTTGCCTGCTTTGCCGGCGTATCGCCTTCTCGTAAATTCCCGTGAAAAAGACCGTCGCCGCGAACTCGCCAAAGCCAATCGCAAAAAACTTATCAATTCGTTTACGCCGCGCGAACGCGAAGCCGTCGAATATCTGCGTTGGCAGAAGGATAAAATTCTCGAAAACTATCATAAATTTACCGGCGCGAGAGAATTGCCGACCAATCTGAATTCTCTCGAACAACGATGGGAAGATTTCGTGGATTTGCTCGACGTTTACCGCCGCCGCAAACAGCACCTGAAATCAATCAATCGTCAGGCGGTTCACAACCAACTGGCACAGGCATTTCGCGCCGCTGAAAATTCGCCGGACGAAAAAACGCGCCGCGTTCAGCAAACCAACGTCGAAATACTGAAACGCCGTCTCGCGTCGTTTGACGAACTCGAACGAAGCGTGAAATTAGTCGAAGGACAATTGCAGTCAATCGAAAATTTCTTCGGTTATTTGAACGACGAAATCGTTACGATGTCAACGCCGGAGAAATTCTCGCTGCTTGATTTTGAACAGCTTTCCGATTCGATTGCGATGACCAAACAAATGCTCGATCAAACCGCCGATTCGGTCGGCGCACTCGATTCCTACAACCGCGAAATGGGCAATTACGAACTTTTGCCCGAAGCGAACCGGTAAATTTCAATTTATAAATTTGTTTGCGGTAAAAAAGGCGGAGTTTTCCGTCTTTTCCTTTTACGGTATATCGTTAATCGAAAGGGCGAGATTATTTGCGTTAGTCGCATACGACATTGCGATTTCTTTTCTAACCAAACCCTGCCGAACAAAATTTTCAAGAACCGAATCGAAAGTCTGCATTCCTTCGAGTTCGCCGTCGTTCATCGCGTCGGTGATCGAGCGTCCTTCTTTTTCGCCTTTTTCGATGTAATCGCGCGTTCTCGAATTTGACACCAAAATTTCAATCGCGGCAATTCTACCGCCGCCTTCCTTCGGCATCAAACGCTGCGAAATTATGCGGCGAAAAGATTGCGCGAGGCGCGTTCTAATGGCGGATTCTTCGGCTTTCGGAAAAACTCCGATGATGCGGTCAATCGTTTTCGCCGCGTCAATCGTGTGCAGAGTTGATAAAACGAGATGCCCGGTTTCGGCGGCTTCCATCGCCACTTCGATGGTTTCGCGGTCGCGCATTTCGCCGACGAGAATTACTTTCGGGGCTTGTCTCAAAGCGGCGCGAAGAGCGAGCGCGAAATCCGGCGTGTCCGAATGCAGTTCGCGCTGGTGAACCGTGCCTAGTTTGTGTTCGTGAA
>JALYQJ010000102.1 GCA_030855875.1 Acidobacteriota bacterium | reverse complement strand
ACGTTTCTTTGCAACGAGCCCGACAATTTGCCGACGCTTGGGGAAGCGAGTTTGTTAATGTCGGCGCGAAAGATCATATCAACGCGAGCGCAGGTTTTGGCGATTGGAACGAAGGTTTAGAACTTCTAAAACGATTAGATTGAATTAAATTATGGCGAACACAATTATAATGCCCAAACTTTCTCCGACGATGGAGGAAGGACAAATCGCACGGTGGCTGAAAAAAGAAGGCGACGCGGTTGAGGCGAACGAACCGATTGCCGAAGTTGACACGGACAAGGCGACGATGGAAGTTACTTCGCTCGATGCCGGAACGCTTTTGAAGATCGTCATCGGTGACGGCGCGAATGCCAAACTTGGCGAAACTATCGGCATTATCGGCGAAAAAGGCGAAGATTTTTCTGCGCTTTTGAGCGACACCCCGGCGAACGGAAATTCCGCACCCAAAGCCGAAGAAAAACCTGCTGCCGAAAAGTCTGAACCGAAGCAAGATAAATCGGCTGAACCTGCCGCCGAAAAAGCGGCGAGTGTGTCGGCTTCCAACGGTGCGGCGCAGAAAAACGTCGCCGAAACCGAAGGACGCAGCTACGATTCGCAGCGTCCGGGCGCGACAGAAGACGCGGCAGATTCCAAATCTCAAATTTTAGATTCCAAATCGGAAAACGGTCGAATGATAGTTTCGCCGATTGCGGCGCGGATGGCTTCGGAAAACGACATCAATCTCCGATCAATCAAAGGTTCGGGTCCGAACGGACGAATTATCAAGCGCGACATCGAATCAGCAATTTCAGATTCCAAAATCCAGATTCCAGATTCAAAAGAAGAAATACCAACTGCGCCGGGTTTTTCGACTTCGCAAGTTCAAAACGCATCGCGTTTCCGTGAAGAAAACACATCGAAAATGCGGCAGGTTATCGCCAGCCGTCTGGCTGAATCAATCGGACCGATTCCGACGTTTTATCTGACCGTCGAAATCGAAATGGATTCCGCGCTGGAATTTCGCAAACAGATTAACGCGAGCATTAAGGAAGAAGAAAAAGTTTCCGTGAACGATGTCATCGTCAAAGTCGCGGCGCAGGCTTTGACGAAACACGCTTGGGTCAATTCTTCATATCAGGATAAAACCGTGCGTTTTTACGAAGACGCAGACATCGGTGTCGCAGTCGCAGTCGAAGACGGTTTAATTACGCCGGTTGTGCGCGGCGCGAATCGCAAAGGCATCGTCGAAATTTCTCGTGAAATAAAAGAAATGGCTGGTCGGGCGCGTGAGAAAAAACTTCAGCCCGAAGAATATACCGGCGCGACGTTTTCGATTTCCAATCTCGGAATGTTCGGTATCAAAGAGTTTACGGCGATTATTAATCCGCCCGAAGCCGCGATTATCGCCATCGGCGCGGCGGCTCCGACGGCTGTTGTCCGTAACGGCGAAATCGTCGTGCGTAACATTATGAACGTCACGATGTCGTGCGACCATCGCGCGATTGACGGCGCGACCGGAGCGAAGTTTTTACAGACATTTAAGCAAATGCTCGAAAATCCGATTTTGATGCTGATGTAAAATTAAAGGGCAGGAATTAAACTTGTCCTTTTTATCTATCCTTCAAAATTCACTTCGGTTTTTTCAATTCCGTCACTTTTTTTTGAGTAGGCTTCCGCTTGCGCTATTTCACACAGAACCTCATAAACCAAACCCCGAATGCTGTAAGCAACGGCTTCTGCCGAATTCAATTTAATCGCCGTTGTAAAATCTTCAATTGCCTTTTGATTAGTTTCCGTTCGATAATAAAATCATCTTTCTTCAATTGGGTTGTGAATTTAATTCAAACAGATACGGCTTTGCCAAAACTTTACTTTCAGATATTGACTTAAAGGGATATTAATTATCTACCCAAATTTGGTAAAACCAAAAATTGCGTCGATAAAATTTCCGATTTTTCTTTGCAAGAACTACTGAAAATGTTTAATATCCCGCTCAATCCTTTGAAGACAATCTACGGCGGAGATCGTCAAGAAACGGAAATCGAATCTTTGTTTGTCCCAATTGCGAATTAGCCGCTGATTCCTGCGCCCGATGAAAAAACAAAATAAATGCTTTACGACCAATTTTTTATTGACGATTTGAAAAACCGCGCCGATCTGGTGCGGATTATCGAGCCATATGCACCGCTCAAGAAAAAGGGCGCGAATTGGATGGGCTGCTGTCCGTTTCATCAGGAAAAAACGCCCTCGTTTTCGGTTAATCCAAGCAAAGGCTTTTACAAATGTTTCGGCTGCGCGAAAGGCGGAAATTGCTTTACTTTTTTGATGGAAATCGAAGGTTTGAACTTTCCCGAAGCGATCAAGCGCGTCGCGGAAATTACCGGCGTTACTTTGCCCGAACCAATTGACGATCAAAATTACGAGCGAAACAAAAAGCGCAAACAGGAAAAGAAACAAATTGCCGATCAAGTTATCGAACTCAACAAATACGCGCTCGAATTTTGGGAAAATCATTTGCAGGACAATAACGCGCATTCAAAAGCGGCGCGGGAATATCTGGAAAAACGCGGGATTTCCGTAGAAACGCAGAAGGCTTTTCACATCGGTTTCGCACCCGATAGTTGGGACGCGATTCTGCATCATTTAAAAGAGAAAGGCGCGGACGAAAAATTGATCGAAGCGAGCGGTCTGGTTTCGGTGAACGAAGAAAAAAATCGCGTTTACGACCGTTTTCGCGGACGCGTAATGTTTCCGGTTTTGAATATCGAAGGCAATCCGGTGGCGTTCGGTGCGCGAATTCTGGCGCAGGGCGAACCGAAATATTTGAATTCGCCGGAAACTCCGGCTTATATCAAAGGCGAACATCTTTACGGGCTTTTTCAAAGCAAAATCGAGATAAAGCAGAAGAAATTCGTGATTCTGGTAGAAGGCTATCTGGATTTGATCGCGCTTTATCAGTTCGGCATCAAGAATACGGCAGCGAGTCTGGGAACAGCTTTTACGCCCGTGCAAGCCAAACTCTTAAGCCGGGTTGCGAAGAAGGTTGTGGTTAATTATGATGGAGATAGTGCGGGCATAAAAGCGGCGCGGAGAGCAATTGAAACGCTTCTGGCGGAAGATTTCGAGATAAAAGTTTTAATTTTGCCCGACGGCAAAGACCCGGACGATTACATCCGGGCAAACGGAGTAGAAAATTACAATCTTGTTCGAGGACACGCCTTTCCTTATCTCCAATTCGTTTTAGAAACTGCCGTTCAGGAACGCAACCTGGCTGTGCCGAAGCAAAAGGCTGAGGCAATTGAGGATGTGCTGCCTGTGATTTCGATTGTTCGCAACCCGATTCAGAAACGCGACAGCTTCGATCAGGCGATGAATTTTCTGCGGGTTGACGACCGCGTTTTGAAACTCGATTTATGGAAATCGGTCAAACTCGGTTCAAAGATCGAAACCGAAATCGTTAAACAACAGGTTGCGCGGGCGACGCAGGCGAAAATGACCGTCGCCGAGCAGAGACTTTTGGAACTGCTGATTTATGACAATGAATTGCGCGAAATTATTCTGCCGCAAATCGAAGAAACCGATTATGCAATGTTGGCGACGGCGAATGTTTTTCGGGCGTTGTTCGAGATTTGCGAAACCGGCGCGATAGTCTCGCTCGATAATCTTTTGGAACTGGTCGGCGATGACGAAACGGCACAGGATTTCGTTCCGGTTCTGATGATGAGCGAACCGACGCGCGAAAAAGGCGAAGCGATTGACGAATTTTTAAAGCAGGCGGAAAACTGCGTAGCGAGCCTTCGTTCGATGGCGATTTCCAACCGCATTTTGGACATCAGTCAGGAACTTATGTTGGCGGAACAAAGCGGAAACGGCGAATTGCTCAGCAATCTGGTGATGGAACAAATCGAACTAGCCAGAATGAAACGTGAACTGCAAAACAGATTGTCGGAGAATTAATTAATTTTTCCGAATATTATATTTAAATGACAGAAAAAATGTAACTTATCGGCTCAATTCGGACGTATTAAATTAAGAATAAATTTAATTTCAGAAAATCCTTTGAGTTGTCTGTTTGGGCTGCGCCGACTGAAACATTTTATGCAGTCGGAGCGTTTACAATACTTTTTATAATACAACTATCCGGGCGAAGATTTAATCATAAAATCTTTTATAAATATTATGGCTGATTACGATGAAAAGGAAGATTTAATGGACCGTTTGCTGGCTATCGGCAAGCGCAAGAAGTTTTTAAGTTTTGACGAACTTAATCGGGAAATTCCCGACAATATGATGTCGCCGGACGACATCGAAGACGTTTTAGACCGTCTCGAAGGCGCGAATATTTCGGTCGCCGAGTCCGATGCGCAGCTTCTCGAACAAGCCGCAGGTTTGGCACTCGATGACGACAACAACGAAATTGACGAAGACGATTTGGATTTAGACCTTTCCGCCGGAGTTCTCGATAAATCGAACGATCCGGTGAGGCTTTATCTACGCGAAATGGGCGTTGTTCCGCTTTTGACGCGCGAAGGCGAAGTGACTATCGCCAAACGCATCGAACGCGGGCAGATCAAAACGCGCAAAGCGATTTCGCGTTCACCGATTGCGGTTGAACGACTCTTAAAAGTCGGCACGGATTTGACGAGCGGAAAACAGAGCATCCGCGAAATCGTTACATTTTCCGAACAGGCGGAACTTTCCGGCGAAGAAGACAAAGCCGAAGAATATCTGCGATGGACGCTCGAAGGCATCGGCAATATTCGGCAAAATTACGAACGCGCTCTGCGTGTTTTAGCCGAATATCGTGAAGAGCAGAAAAAAGCGAAACTCAAGCCGACAAAAAAACTTTTAGCACTTCGCCGCCAGACCGCGCGGCTTCGGCTGGAAGTCGCTCAGGAAGTCAAAAATCTTAATTTGACCGAAAACGCGATGCAGATTTTGATTTCTTCCATTCGCAAAGTCGCCGAAGAAATCAAAAAAGCCGAACGAACGATCAGCAAATCCGAAGAACGTCTGGAGCGAAAAAACAGCCCGGACGAAAAGAAGGATTTGACGCAAAAAATCCAGGACGCGCGCAAGGTTCTGTCGGATGTCGAAGAAAAATTCAATCTTCAGCCGGTCGAAATTAAACGCGCGATGCAGACAATTGATGTCGGCGAACGCCAGACCAATCAGGCGAAACGCGAATTAGTCGAAGCCAACTTGCGGCTCGTCGTTTCGATTGCGAAAAAATACACGAATCGCGGCTTGCAGTTTCTTGATTTGATTCAGGAAGGCAACATCGGCTTGATGAAAGCCGTTGATAAATTCGAGTGGCGGCGCGGTTACAAGTTTTCGACCTACGCGACGTGGTGGATTCGGCAGGCGATTACGCGCGCCATCGCCGACCAAGCGAGAACGATTCGCATTCCCGTCCATATGATCGAAACGATCAACAAGCTGATTCGCACATCGCGCTTGTTGGTTCAGGAATTGGGACGCGAACCGTCGAGCGAGGAAATCGCCAAACGAATGGACATTCCGGTTTCCAAAGTGCGAAAAGTTTTGAAAATAGCGCAGGAACCGATTAGTTTGGAAACACCGATTGGCGAAGAAGAAGATTCGCATCTCGGCGATTTTATCGAAGATCGTTCGATTCTGAATCCGGCTGAATCGGTGACTTTCTCGAATCTTCGGGAAATCACCGACGAGGTTCTCGCAACGCTCACGCCGCGCGAGGAAAAAGTTATCAAAATGCGTTTCGGACTCGGAAACACCGGCTCGGAACACACGCTCGAAGAAGTCGGACAGCATTTCGCCGTGACCAGAGAGCGCATCCGCCAAATTGAAGCGAAAGCCTTGAGAAAACTTCGTCATCCGTCGCGCTCGCGGCGTTTGAAGGCATTTTTAGAAGGAAAACAGTAAGTTATTAATTTTAACTTTTGATTTGCGGTTTGCGATTGCTAAGATTATATCGGCAGTTTCAAACCGCAAAATCGTTTTAAACGGAGATTTTTTATGGCAGTTTTAACTTTAGAAAAACCGACTGTAACAACTGAACAGCTTATCGAAAAACTTTACCGCACCGAAGGCAAAGCTGAAATTATCAACGGGGAGATTGTAAAATTTATGGCAACAGGCGACGACCCTTCAACGGCGGCATCAAACATTTTGGTTAGTTTGAAACTTTATCAACGCCGGATTGGTTTAGGTAGAGCATACAGCGACAACGCGGGCTTTTTAGTCAACCTTCCGAATCGCAAATCGTTTTCTCCAGATGCCTCGTTTCATACCGGCAAAAAAACCGGAATGAAATTTTTACAAGGCGCACCGGTTTTTGCCGTCGAAGTTCGCAGCGAAAACGATTATGGGAAAACTGCTGAAAGAGAAATAGCCGAAAAACGCGCCGATTATTTTGCCGCCGGAAGTGAAACTGTTTGGGATGTTGATTTATTAAGCGAAGAAGTTATCAAATCTTATCATCGTGACAATCCGAACGAACCGCGCATTTACCGGCGCGGCGACATTGCCGATGCCGAACCCGCTCTGCCGGATTGGAAAATGACGGTTGACGAATTGTTCGATTAAATTTCAAACAAAATGCAAATTTCAACACAAATTTTTTGGCTCTTAATACTCTCGATGATCGTCGCCAGTATCGCCTGGACAGTCACGCAGGAGGAAATTTTTCGTGAAATCCGCGACAAATGCGAAGATAAAAGTGAAAACTGCGACTCGCTTCTGCGGCGCAAATTTTACTACGTCTTCACCTGCGAATACTGCTTTTCGCATTGGGTGACGATTTTGATGCTTCTGTTGACCGGATTTCAACTGTTGATTGATGACTGGCGCGGCTATATTCTGGCTTTTTTTGCAATTCCGTGGATGGCAAATCAATGGATGAGTCTTTACAGGCGTTTGCGCGTCGGCATCAAACACGAAAACGTCAAAGCGAAAGTCGTCGAAAAAGAATTGGATTAATATCAGTTTGATCTAAGAAAGAATAGCCACAAAAAGGCACAAAAGACGCAAAATATATTGATAAAAATACCCTTTTTGTGTTTTCTGTGCTTTTTTGTGGCTATTCTTTCTCTGTTTTCGCTTATTCTCGAATTGACGTAGATTCAAAGAAATCCGCCCGCATATCTTTTCGATTTTCAAAAACTGTGAATTTTCAGCTTAAATTCATCATTTGAAGTGTAAATTTCGGCGCGTTTGCCGGAAAAATTATGCGAGCCGCGAATAATCATCGGCAAACCGCCGCGCGGAACATTCGTTCCGTATTCGCGGCGGCTGAAAATCGAAGCGATTTGCGGATTCAGACGCTGCGCCAAACCGTAACGAATGGCGCGAGAAGCGGGCGGAACAAAACCGTTCGTCCGGCGCGGATTGATAAATTCGATGGCTTTATCGTAGATCAGAATACGCGAAGGAATCTCCCGCAGAGCCAGATCGCGGTGCATCAACATATTTGAAACCGCTTCCGTCACCGAATAAAGATGGTAATTTCCGCGCGATTGAACCGGCGTATCCAACCCGGCTTTCGGCTTTTTCGGTTTCAGTTTATCCATATCGCAGTAACGCGCAATAAACTGCAAAACGCTTTCGTAAAGGGTCAGCAAATTTCCCTGTAATTCGACTTTTTCGATAACTTGCGCCTGACCGTTATCGCCGGAAAAACGCGCGACCGTAATTTTTGAACGGGGCAGAAGTTCGGCGACGCGCTCGTTTTTACCGAATAATAAAAGCGCGGCGACGGTCGGAAAAAACTCTTCGCCCGCGCCGATTGCCAGCAGCAAATCTTTTTTCAGAAAATCGGCAGTCTGGTAAACATTTCTGCCTAAAACGTCGTCCTCAAAACCGCCCGCAAAGCTCCACAAAAGCGCGTCGTCAAAATCATCTTCGATCACCGTTTGCAGCGGAATATTTTCAAATCCGAGCGGGCGAATTTCGTCGAGCCAGACAGATAATTCCTCGCGTGTCGCTTCCCTTTTTTCCGCGCCGATTCGCAGATAAAATCTGCCGTCGCGCGTTCGATAAGGTCGTCGTTTCGGTTCAATATCCAAAACAACAATGCGTCTGCCGTTGTCGAACGCGATATTGTCAATCAGCGGAACGAGCGGCGGAACGATGTCTTCGCGGCAGATGCGGGCAAGTTCTTCCTGAACCCATTCGGGGTTGCTCACGCCTTCGATTCGCAATTGGTCGGACACGCCGAAAATTATCGTTCCGCCGCCGGTATTGGCGAGCGCGACGATTCCCTGCGCGATTTTTTCCGAATTGGAAAGTTTGATTTTTAGTTCGAGATAAGTGTCTTCGCCGCCGCGAATCAGACGCAGAAGCTCGGTGCGCGTTGTGTGAGGCGCGGGCTGATTGGTGATATATTCCTGAAAAGAACGCTCCGCCGGAGATTCAAAGCGTGGACTGTTGCGAAATTTTCTGCGTGGCATTATTTATGAAGCGCGTAATTTTTGTCTGGACGGACACGCTCTTTTCCGCCCGAATGTTTTCAACCGAAAACATTGCTGGATTTATAAAATAACTGTTTATATTGAAACATTGTGCAGGGCAAAAGTAAAAGTAAAAAATTTTGAGCGCAGTAGTTTCGCATATAAGAGTTAAAAAGAATTTTGCCCGCGAAATACGCGAAAAGGCGCGAAATAAAATCGAATCAGATTTATCTTTATATTTTTCCTGGGCTTTGTTGCACAAATAATCATTTCTCTCAATTTCAATTTTCGGTTCAGCTAACAACTTTGTCGCTGTCCGGCATTCCCAAGTGCGTCATCCGGTTTAAGGCGGCGCATTTGATGATTATTTCCT
>JALYQJ010000096.1 GCA_030855875.1 Acidobacteriota bacterium | reverse complement strand
ATTTTCGGCGTTCTTCCGGCGCGAAAGGCTTCAAAATTAGACCCGATTGAGTGTTTGCGTTACGAATAGAAAAAAATTATTAAACGGTCGCCGACGTTTTCGCTTTATCAAAAACGACGGTAAATGTCGTGCCGTATTCGCGTGTTGAATCTACGGAAATCGCGCCGTTGTGCGCTTCGACGATTCGTTTTACGATATATAATCCCAATCCCAGACCGTTTGCGTTTTCGCCGCCTTTTCGTGCGCCGCGCCAGAACGCCGAGAAAAGATTATTTTTCGCTTCCGCGCCGATTACCTCGCCGCGATTATTGACCTGAATCACGACCCGATTACAGTCTTCGGTTAAATTAACTTTGATCGGCGTTCCGCTTTTGCCGTAGGAAATGGCATTGCTCAAAAGATTTGCTAAAACCTGTCCGATGCGGCGTTCGTCCCAATCGCCGAAACAATTTTCTTCAGCATAATATTCTATGCGTGAGTTCGGATGCGCGATTTTGAATTCTTCGATTATATTCAGACAAATTATAGTCAAATCCGCCGGTTTTTTTATAATGGAAATCGCGTCTCCGCCGATGGTGCGCGTCGTTTCGAGCAAATCTTCGATCAGATTTGCCATTCGTTTGGCAGTCTTGACAATTTTTCCAGCCATTTCCGAATTTTTTTCGGGCGTGAGCTTTCCCATTTTCTGCAAACTCGCCGCGACCGCGATTGTGTTCAGCGGATTGCGTAAATCGTGACCCAGAATGCTCATAAACCTTCGCTGCGATTCGCTTTCGGCGACGACTTTGTGCAGTTCGGCTTCGCGCTCCCGCGCTTTGTCTTCCGCGTCGAGTTCGTAGGCGATCAGATTGGCGAAGAGTTGAAAAAGTTCCAGATCGGTTTCCGAAACATCCGACGGTTCGGGATCGAGCGCGCAGAGCGTCCCGAAAAGCTCGCCGTCGAGCCGGTAGAGCGGCACGGCGATATAACTTTCAACGCCGAAAACCTTTAATCCCGGATGATTTTGAAAACGCGAATCCAGACTTGCCTGACGAATGACCAGCGGAGCGACCGCCCCGCGCACGTTTTGTCAGTAAGTCGAAGCGAGATCGAGTTCGCTTCCTTTTTGCAAACCGAAATTCGCTTCGTCAATCACCGCGCAAGCCGTCCACGAATCGTCCGTAATGCGGGAAACAAGCGAAACGCGCATTTTTGTCGAACGAGCCAAAGTTTTCAGGATCATCTGCACCGCTTCGATTCGGCTGATCGCGGCGACATCTTTTTGTACTGCTGTCTGCATTTGTTTGAATGGGGAAAGTCTTAAAAGTGTCTGCAAATCGAGAAATTTGCGGCGGCGTAAAATTATTGGTTTCACGCCGCCGCAGTTATTATACGAAAAAATTCACCAAACTATTATTTCAGCTCAAATATTTCTTCATATTGCGGAACGCGCACCGTCCAGCCGAATCTTTCGCGGATGTGCTGCGCCATCGCTTCGGCGGCTTCGGGTTCGCCGTGAGTTGTGAAAACGGCTTTCGGCGTGTTTGGCAAACCTTCGAGCCAACGCAGAACGGCTTTCCAGTCGGCGTGAGCGGAAAAGCCTTCGACCCGTTCGACGCGGCAGCGAACCGGAATCCAGTTTTTCATAATGCGGACTTCGCGTTCGCCGTCCTGAATTCTTCTTCCCGTCGTTCCCGCCGCCTGATACCCGACGAAAACGAGCGTCGCGTTTTCGTCCGGCAAAATTCGCATCGCGTGGTGCATCACGCGCCCGCCGGTCATCATTCCCGAAGCCGAAATGATAATTCGCGCACCTCTCATATCGTTTAAGCGTTTCGATTCTTCGCGCGTCGAAGTCGTCATCATCGAAGCGGTTCGCAGCGGATGTCGTTTCTGCGTCGTAATCGAAGCGTATTCTTCATCGTGTTCTTCATTCCAGCGGCTGTAAACCTGCGTCGCCTGCGCCGCCATCGGCGAATCAACGGCGACCGGCAAAATCGGAATCCGTTTTGCTTCTTCCAATTCCCGAATCAAATATAAAATCTCCTGCGTTCGTCCGACCGCGAAAGCTGGAATTAAAATCGGCGCGTTGCGATGCGCGGCTTCGTTGATAATACGCGCCAGTTGGTCGTCCGAAGAAACTTCGCCGTGCAGACGATTTCCGTAAGTTGATTCGGTCATCAGATAATCGCACGCGGGCGGTTTTGCCGGGTCTTTGACAATCGGCTGATCGTAATGTCCCAAATCGCCGGAAAAAAGAAACTTCACCGACTCGCCGTTTTGACGCGCATTTTCCATTTCGACCAGAACCAGACTTGCACCGATGATGTGTCCGGCGACCATAAAACTTGCCTTGATTCCTTCACATATCTCGACCGCGATTCCGTCGTTATGCACCGGATTGAGCAGTTTCAAAGTGTCATTGGCATCGTTTTCATCATAAAGCGGAAGCGCGGGCGAATGCGAAGTCAGATTTTTGCGGTTGCGGTAATCGGCTTCTTCTTCCTGCAATCTGCCGGAATCGGGAAGTAGATTTTTAAGCAAATCGCATGTCGCCCGCGAGGTATAGACTGTTCCTCTGAAACCCAATTTTACGAGACGCGGCAGATAACCCGTATGGTCAATGTGCGCGTGCGTAATGATAACCGCGTCAATCTCCTGTGGATTAAACGGCGG
>JALYQJ010000078.1 GCA_030855875.1 Acidobacteriota bacterium | reverse complement strand
GAGAAGAAGGGTTTTTGGAGTTTGTGGTGGTTTTTTTGTGAAATGCGCGTGGAGAGCGGTTTGAACAAGGGAAATTTATGGCATCGTTTAGGAGCTTTGAAGAAATAAAAGCCTGGCAGACGGCGCGGGTGTTGACCGCACATATCTACCGCATTTCTGCTGATGACAAATTTGCAAAAGATTATGGTTTACGTGATCAAATCAGACGCGCGTCCGTTTCTATTATGGCAAATATCGCCGAAGGCAACGGGCGAAAAACAAACAAAGACTTCGCTAACTTTCTCGTCATTTCGCACGGTTCGGCAGCGGAAGTTCAATCACATCTTTACGTTGCTCTGGATTTAAATTACATTTCCAAAGAAGATTTCACCATACTCTATCAACAACTGGATGAAATTTCCCGTATGACGATGGCTTTAACCCAACATCTTTTAAAAACTTGACTTCCATCTCAAAAAAACAAAACAATTCCCAATAAACTCATCTTCACCTCTCTCAAAAAACTCAATAAACTCAACAAACTCTCTACTCGTATCGCAACGCTTCAATCGGATTCAGGCGGCTCGCCCGCAAAGCCGGAAGAACGCCGGCGACGAACGCAATCGCGCAGATCAAAATTAAAACGAACAAAATCGAAGGCAGCGTAAAGACAAACAAATTGTAGCCTTCAAACGATTCGAGGTAGGTTCGAGCCAGATAAAAGTTGGCGATTTTCCCGATGACGATTCCGGTGACGATGCCGAACATCGCGCCCCAGAACCCGATTAAGATTGATTCGAGCGAAAAGAGGAAAAAGATTTTCCTGCGTCCCATTCCCAACGCTTTTTGCAGTCCGATTTCCTTCGTGCGTTCGAGAACGGCGATTATTAGAGTGTTGATAATGCCGAACGAGGCGGCGAGCAGCGCGATAAAGGCGAATAAATTCAGTCCGATTTGCAGAATCCCGATTGCGTCGTAAGTTCGCTTGCGCTGGTCGGCGAAGGTTTCCGCCGTAAAGCCTTTTTCGTCGAGTTTCTTTTTGATTTCCGAGAGTTGCTGCTGGTCGCCGGTGTTTAACTGCAATGTGTAGCCCGAAAACTTATTGTAATCTTCGCTGTGCGCTTGTTGTTCGTCGTAAATCCTTCGCGCCGTCTGCGCGTCAACGAACGAATTAAAATTCGCCATCATTCCTTTGGTCGAAACGCCGACGATTTTCAAAGGCATCGTTTTCATTTCGCCGCTTTGCCCGATTTTATAAGCGACCGTCGCCGTCTTGCCGATAAGATTTTTGATATTTTCATCAAACGCTTTTGCCAGCGACAGCGGCAGCATTATTTGTCCCGCGCCGTTAATGGTTTTCCCCGCTTCGGTCTTTTGCGTGATGCCTTCGGAGAGCGTTCCGAGCGAAACGTGATATTTTTTCGCGCCGTCCATCGTGATATATTCGCCGCCGATATTATAGCGCGGCGTAATCGTCTTTATCTCCGGCACATCAAGCCGCACGGCTTCCATTCGTTCGGGCGCGACGACGAACGAATTCGGATCAAAATCGTTTCCCGCCTCGTCCTTTTTCGTTTCCTGATACTCGCTCGGCTCGTCTGCTTTGGCGTTTTCGTCCGCTTTAATCTCGATTCGCTTGCGAACGAACAAAACATTATTGCCTTCGAGATTCTTGACCTGTTTCTCGACGTAATCGCGCAAACCGTCGCCCAAACCGTTCGTCAGAACGAGCGTAAACGCGCCGACAAAAATCGCTAAAACAGTCAGAAGCGTCCGCATCTTACTGCGAAAAAGATTGCGGTTCGATATTTTAATCAGTTCCGACAGTTTCATAAAAGAAATTTCTCTCGAAAATCCTTTCTATTTACGTTTGCATTTTGAAATTTGTTCAATTGAGAAACCCGACTCAATTTTCGATTCGGGTTTCTCATTTTTTTTCTTATTCAGCTTAAATGCCCGGTTTTCCAATTTATTCTCCCGGCATTTGACCCACAATTTCCATTGTCTTAACGCTCACCGTGCAGACGCGCTTGAGCAAATCAATCACCTGTTCCTTGTAATCTTCAAATTTGTAAGTGTTAAAGCGTTCGGCAATCGTCGCGTCGGACGGTTTCTTTTCTTTGTATTGGTCTAAAATCCATTCGAGCGCGGAACGGTTTCCGAGTTTATATTCCCAGGCGAGCGCGGGAACGCCTGTCAGCGTCGTCATTGAATCTATGATAATCGCGCCGTTTTCCTTGTCGGCGCGAAGTTTAGTTTGCGGTTTGGCGACGAAAT
>JALYQJ010000067.1 GCA_030855875.1 Acidobacteriota bacterium | reverse complement strand
CGCGGGCGCGGAAGATTTTATTTTTCGCTCGGAAGGTTTTTCTAATAAACTATTTTTAATTTTTGAAATCAGTTTCGATTTTCGGCGAGTGATTTGATGAATGAACTTGCTCATTCAGAACAGTATAAAGGCACCGCAAGCTGACGTGGTATTAAACCCTTTGTGAATAAATTTACTGTTGGCGTATCGGCGATATTCACGCCTGTATCGCGCGAAGGAATAAAAACACGCTTTGCGAACATCTTGTTCTTGACAGAACTTTAACCGGTTCAATACAGTTATAGTGTAAATGAAAAAATGGCTGACATCGCTTTTTCTGTTTTTCTCGCTCGCTTCAGGCGCGCTGGCGGGAACGCCCGCGTTTTCAGGTAATGCGGAAAACGGTATGTCGGCGATGGAGTGCTGCAAGAAGAAAACAAAGGATTGCGGCGCGAAAAGCGTCAGCGCGGCTCAACTTTGCTGCGCGGTAAACTGCAATAATCCGGCACCGACCGCACCGGGCGCGTCTTTTAATTTTTCGCCTTCGAGCGTGGTTATCAGCGATTCGATTCTCAAACAAATCGCGCTTCTTTTCGCGCAGGAAAAACCCGTTCAAACTGATTTTCATCCTTTCGAGCGCAAAACCTTACCGCAAAATTTCCAACCCAAATATATCCAAAATCACTCGTTCCTAATTTAATTTCAAGGGCGTAGTGTGTCTTGCTCGCAGGCGAAGTGCGTCTGATGACAAGACTTTTTTCGCGTGTCTTGAAATTTGAAATTGAGGTTTCAATCTGTTTAAAAACCGGTTGAAGTTTGAATTTCATGATTTCAAACAAATTCTATTTAAAGTTAAGGAGAACACAAAAAATGAAAAAATATATTTTATTCGCAGGTTTCATATCGCTTTTCGGTTTGATTGTTTTGGTTGGGGCGTGCAGTTCAGGCTCGCAGCCGACCGCCGACAATCCGGTTCAGGGCAAAGTTATCAAAAGCGGTCAAATCAACGATTTGACGGTTACGCTCTCCAACGAGACGGGCAAACTCAAAAGCGGCGAGCAGGAAATTTTTCTCGCTTTTACGGATGCTTCGGGGAAAGCGGTTGATGTCGGAATGGTCAAAGCCGCCGCGCTTAATTTTTATATGCCGGCGATGGGTTCGATGGCGGCGATGAATGACGCGGCGGCTTTTACGACGACCTCCGTCCCCGGAGTTTATAAAGGCAAAGTAAAAATCGAAATGCCCGGCGAATGGCAGGCGCAAATCAGTTACGAAGGCGAAAAGGGAAGCGGAAAAACTTCGATTCCCGTAACGGCGCAGTAAATGAAGGAGCGTTAAAATGCAAATCAATTCAGTTATAACCTGCCCGCTATGCGGTTTTCAAAAAGAAGAAGAAATGCCGGCGGATTCGTGCATTTTCTTTTACGAGTGCGAAAAATGCAAGGCTTTTTTGAAGCCGAACACGGGCGATTGTTGTGTTTTCTGCTCTTACGGCTCGGTCAAATGCCCGCCGAAAATGTCGGAAAAAGGATGTTGTTAATATGATTCACAAACTTATCGAATGGTCGCTGAATAATCGGATTATCGTCATTGCATTATTCGTTGGTCTGGCAATTTGGGGTTACTGGGCTTTGATTCACACGCCGATTGACGCGATACCGGACTTGTCCGACAACCAGGTGATTGTTTTTACCGATTGGGCGGGACGCTCGCCTCAGGAAGTCGAAGATCAGGTTACATATCCGCTGGTAACGAATCTGCAAGGACTTCCGGGCGTGCGCGTCGTGCGCGCTTCGTCGGCGTTCAGCTTTTCGATGATTAACATTATTTTTGAAGATAATGTTGATTTGTATTGGGCGCGAACTCGCGTTTTGGAACGCTTAAATCTCGTCACCAAACAAATGCCCGAAGGCGTTGTGCCGACGCTCGGACCTGACGCGACCGGCGTTGGACAAGTTTTTTGGTATACGCTCGAGTCGGACAAACACGATTTGCGCGAGCTGCGAACAATTCAGGATTGGTTTGTGCGTTACCAATTAAACAGCGTTCCAGGCGTTGCCGAGGTTGCAAGCGTCGGCGGCTACGTTCAGCAGTATCAGGTTGATGTTGACCCGAATAAATTAAGAAGTTTCGGCATTCCGCTTTCGATGGTCGTCGAAGCGGTTCAGAAATCGAACAACAACGTCGGCGGCAACGTCGTCGAGCAAGCCGGACAATGGGCGGTCGTGCGCGGTGTCGGACTTATCGAATCGGTGGCTGATGTCGAAAACATCGTCATCAGCTCGTCAAACGGCACACCGATTTACGTGAAAAACGTCGCGCAGGTAAAACTCGGCAACGCTTTTCGCACCGGCGCGCTCGACAAAAACGGCACGGAAGCGGTCGGCGGTGTGGTCATCGCCCGTTACGGCGTAAATACTCTCGATGT
>JALYQJ010000058.1 GCA_030855875.1 Acidobacteriota bacterium | reverse complement strand
GCCGCCAACAGCCCGGAAGCACTTGTCCGACATATCAAATGGGCTTCGACCGCCGTTTTGAAATCGGCTTCATCGCCCGCCGCCGGAGCAGAAGTTCCCGCTGGAACGGACACGGCGAACGTGCCGATTCCGACCGCCGCGCCTGCGACAACTGGAGCAACGACATCAACCGGAACGCCGAATGCAACCGCGCCGACAGGCACACCTGCCGGAACGCAAGACCTGAACGACCAAAACACGATTGACGATGTTTGGTAAAGAATAAGTGAAAAGCGAAGAAAATTTACAGGGATTAAAGGGATAGAAAGAGATAAATACAAAGAATCTAAAAATCTTTTGATTTAAAAAATCCTTGTTTATCCCTTTAATCCCTGTAAATTATTCTTCTTTTGAGGAACGCGAATGACCGAAAATAAAACTCCGATTGAATGGCGCGTCATCGGCGAAACCGTTCCCGGTGCGTCGCATCTTCGCGCCGGAACTCCGAATCAGGATTCGATTTTATACGTCCGCGAATCGAGCCGCGGTTTGCCGATTGTCGTCTCCGTCGCCGACGGTCACGGCAGCGCGAAATGTTTTCGCAGTGATTTAGGCTCGCAATTCGCCGTTAAAAAAGCGGCGCAAATCGTCGGCGAATTTCTCGACGAGCGGCGCGGTAAATTTGATTTGGCGGAAATCGAAAGCGTCGGCAAAGAATATTTGCCGAAAGAGTTTGTCAAAAAGTGGAGAAAAACGGTTGAATATCATTTGAAAAATAATCCGTTCACCGAAGATGAATTCGTAAAACTCGAAGAAAAATCCGGCGCGGGCGCGAGAAAATTGGTCGAAGAAAATCCGCTTCTCGCTTACGGCACGACTTCTCTGACCGTTGCGATGGAAGAAGATTTTATTCTTTATATGCAGCTCGGCGACGGCGAGATTTTGAATGTTTCCGTCGCGGGCGAGGTGTTGAAACCGTTGCCGGAAGACGGGCGACTGCTCGCCAACGAAACAACTTCGCTGTGCTTGCCGAAAGCGGAAAAAGATTTTCGTTTTTCCGTCCAAAAGATTGCTGCCGAAGAAAGCCCGGCGATGATTTTGCTTTCCACCGACGGCTATCTCAATTCATTTTCCGATGAAGCCGGATTTTTCCAAGCCGCGACGGATATTTTAGAAATGCTCCGCGCCGAAAACGGATTCAATGATATTAACGACAACTTAAAAGCGTGGCTCGAAGAAGCGACGCAGATGGGCAGCGGCGACGATTGCGCCGTCGCCATTATTTACCGTCCTGACGCGGTGAAAAAATTTGAAAAAATCGAGCAATCCGAAGAACTCGAAACGACCACCACCGAAACGCCGCCTTCAAAAGAAACTTCGCAGGCGATTGCCGCGCTGACCGATTCCGAAACGCTTGCGCCCGAAGATTTGGAAGATGTGACGGTAACGATAACGATTAAAAAAGATAAAAATAAAATACCCAAGTCGTCTTCCGTCGCGCTTGCTGAAACGGATTCTGGATTGTCGAATTTGGAAAATTCTTCCGAAAAATAAAGGTGAACAAAAACGATTTTTAAAGAAGTAATATCTTAAAGATTATGAATTACAATCAACAACTGCCTAAGCATCCGTATATCGAATATGAGAACACGCCCATATGGAGTGTGATAAACAAAATTATTTCTGAGTTTGAAGAAAATCAAGACATACAACTCTTGACACCTAGAGAATATGTCATTGGATATATTTGTAAGCAGATTGAAAGCAGCAAGGAAATCTAAATTTCATTAAAGTCGCTCCATTGTTAATCGTTAAATTAATTATATGAACGACGCGCCGCGTCAAAAACTCCGCGAGATTGTCCGGCAGCACGGACGAGTCATTATCGAAAATCCGCGCCGCTGCGAAAATTTGCTGCGCGATTACTGCGGCGAATTTCGGCGCGAAATTTCCGTTTTGACGATGGCACTCGAAGAACACGCGGTTGCCGATTTGCTCGCCGCGCCCGCGTCTCTGCCGCGCAAAGTTACGCTGGCGCGGCTGGCGCAAAGATTGTGCGACAATCTCGCTTTGTCGGAGGCGGCGGCGCGTTGGTCAATCGAATCTTGGGCGTGGGCGTTCGATTTAATAACAGACGCAGAACTCAAAGCAAACAAAAGCGAAATTGAAGCGGAGGAAAATGCTTCTTCTCCGCAAATGGCGGAGCAAACGATACAAACAAAACAAAATTCGTCAACGCATCAATCGGCGCAGACGAACCAAACGGCTTCGACGCAAACTGCAAATGTCACAGCTTTGAATTTGACCTTTGTAGTTTCCGCAAACGGCGGCGGAAATTATACGAGCATCGGCGAAGCCTTGCGAAATGTCCCGGCAAATTCGCGTCTTTTGATTCGTGAAGGTTTATATCAGGAATCAGTTGTGCTTGATAAAAATGTCGAAATTGCGGGTGACGGCGCGATTGAAAATATCATTGTCAGAAGCACGAATCAAAGCTGCGTTTCGATGCAAACCGAACGGGCGGCGGTGCGCGGTTTGACTTTGCAAGGGCGCGGCAAATCTAACGGTAAATCGTTTTTCGCCGTTGACATTCCACACGGCGAATTGACTTTGGAAAACTGCTATATCACTTCCGACTCGCTTTCGTGCGTGGCAATTCACGGCGCGAATGCGAACCCGTTGATAAAAAATTGTTGGATTCACGACGGCGCGGATTCGGGCATTTACATTTTCGACAACGCTCGCGCTTCGATAGAAAATTGCGACGTTTATCGCAACGCCAACGTCAACATTGCAATTACGCAAGGCGCGAATCCGGCGGTCAAAAATTCCCGGATTTATGAAGGCGAAAACGGCGGCATCGTCATTTGGGGAAACGGCGCGGCGGGAACGATAGAAGGTTGCGAAATAACAAATCATCGGTTGGCTAACGTCGGCATCAGCCAATCCGCTAACCCGATTTTTCGCCGCTGCAAAATCTTTGGCGGGAGCGATTCGGGCGTGTTCATCCATCAGAAAGGTTACAGCGTATTTGAAGAGTGCGAAGTTTACGGCAACCGCAAAGCGGAAGTCGCCATAACGGACGGCAGCAATACAACTTTGCGCCGCTGCACCGTCCACGACGGACGCGAATCGGGCGTTTACGTCGGCGATAAGGCGCGCGCGCTCGTCGAAAGCTGCAACATTTACGACAACGCGGACGCGGGCGTTTTCGTCTACGGCGAAAGCGTCATCACCGTCCGCCGCTGCAACATACACCGCAACGGAAAAGTCGCCGTGCGCGTAAAAGAAAACAGCCGGGCGAGCGTCGAAGATTGCGATTTGCGCGGAAACCGAATCGCTACTTGGGAAACCGAACACGGCGTGATTGTCGAGCGAAAGAACAATCGGGAATAAAATAGGTGAAATGAAATTTAAAGTTAATTCCGTGCAGTAAAAAGTTCGGTATTGTCTTTGAAAATCTATCTTGTGCCTGATTTGCTTTCCCGTTAAACTTATTTTGTGAATTTTGAGTGGGACGAGAGCAAAAGCAAAACGAACATTGCCAAGCGCGATTTAGATTTCGCCGATGCTTGGCAAATCTTTGACGCGCCGATGGTCGTTAGAATTGATAACCAAAAAGATTACGGTGAAGAACGATTTGTCGGCATCGGCTTCTTGAAAAATCTTGTCGTCGTCATCGTTTTCACCGAGCCGAACGAGCAGACGATTCGCGTCGTTTCGTTACGCAAAGCATTAAAATATGAGCGAGAACAATTTGAAAAATACATCACAAACCAACTGGGCGAAACTTGAGGCGATGACCGATGAAGAAGTAGACACTTCCGACTCTCCGCCGCTGGACGAGAGTTTTTTCGCCGAAGCCAAATTGCGAATGCCAAAAGGTAAAGTAGCGGTGATAGTCAATGTGGACGAAGAAACGGATGCCTGGTTTCAAGCGCAAGGCGGAGAATATCGAAGTTTGATGAACGCCGCATTGCGGATTTACGCCGAAGCGCATAAAGAAATACGCCGCTAGAAATTTAGGCAGCAACCAAATCAAACATTGGACGCGCTACGAAAACAGCGATTTGTTTGAGCATCGCTTATTGAAATTTAGTTTGGCTGTATTTTGTTTTCTCCACTTTAACTCTGCGCTTGCGCTCATAAATATGGATACGCCTGAAAGTATGAAAGCCGAATTAGCGGCTTGGAATAATGGTCAAGGAATTGATTTAGAATCGTGGATTGGTTGCACAAGCAATTTTAGTCTTGCCGTCGGTTATCTCTTTATCTTCTGTCCTGAGTTCACAGAATATAATGGTTATATTTTAAGAGGCGAATTTTCCGAAGATTCTTTACGAGGTTTTGAAGAAAGTTGTGCCGGAAATAGAAAAGCTGTTGAAGCTGTTATGAATCATCTTCACATTGAAGACATTCAACATTATGGCTGTGAAGACTTTTCAAAAGACAAAGCGATATTATTGGGTAATAAGTTGAAGGAAATTTACGAGGCTAAACTTCAGTGGCAGTTTCCTGACAAACCGTGTGTAGTTTCGTTCTACGAGCCGGACGACGATGACGACTTAATAGAATATCAAATTACCTTTTGGCAAAAGGCGCACGAAAAAGAAAGCACATCGTAATTACACAAAGCGCAAAAATCAACATACAGCCGAAATGGAGAGTCGATAAATGAATGACATTCTAAAGCCCGGACAAGTAATCCAATGCGAGCCTTCGGGAATGCCCTGCACCATCGAAGTTCTGCTCGGCGCGGGCGGACAGGGCGAAGTTTACAAAGCCGAACTCGCCGGCGAAGCGGTCGCCGTTAAATGGTTTTTTCCGCACATGGCAACCACCGAGCAACGCGCTTCGATGGAACTGCTGATTAGAAAAGGCGCGCCGAGCGAGCATTTTCTTTATCCGATGGAGATTACGACGGCGGCGGGCGTTCCGGGTTTCGGGTATATTATGCCGCTGCGTCCGAAGCGTTTCAAAAACATCGTTGATTTGATGACGCGCCGTATCGAACCGACTTTTCGCGCTCTGGCAACCGCCGGGCTGAATCTCGCACATAATTATCTGCTGCTGCATTCGCAAGGCTTGTGTTACCGCGATATTTCGTTCGGCAACGCATTTTTCGACCCGGACAACGGCGACATTCTTATCGCCGACAACGACAATGTTTCGGTGGACGGCGTGGGCGTTCTCGGCGTGTTGGGAACGCCGCGCTTTATGGCTCCCGAAGTCGTGCGCGGCGATGCGCTTCCCAGCACGCAAACCGATTTGTTTTCGCTGTCGGTGCTGATTTTTTATATGCTGATGGTCGCGCACCCGCTCGAAGGCGAAAAAGAATCTGCGATAAAAGCTCTCGATTTACCGGCGATGACGAAAATCTACGGCACGGAACCGATTTTTATTTTCGACCCGAACGACGATTCAAACCGTCCGGTTCCCGGCATCCACGACAACGCGCTCGCCTTCTGGCGCATCTATCCGCAATTTCTGCGCGATATTTTTATCCGCGCTTTCACAATCGGCATCAGCGACCCGAAAAACGGGCGCGTCCGCGAAAGCGAATGGCGCGGCGAAATGGTGAAGTTACGTGATGCGATTTTTTATTGCCCGCACTGTTCGCTCGAAAATTTTTACGACTCGCAGGCTGTCAAAGCGAGCGGCGGAAATGCCGGACTCTGCTGGGCGTGCGCCGCACAGTTGCAATT
>JALYQJ010000021.1 GCA_030855875.1 Acidobacteriota bacterium | reverse complement strand
TCTTTCGTTCCGAAGCCTTTCATATATTTTTTATTGGTTGATAAATCACTTAATCCGCTGTCGAGCGAACCAGCCAAAGATTCCGCCAACTCCGGCATAATATCGAAAATAGTTTTGAATGGCTTTTCGCCGCCATTTTGATGTTTATCTGTTGTGCTTTCCTTTGCCGGTCTTCCGGCTTTGCCGTAGGTTTTGACCGACGCCAGCGAGCTTTCTTCAATCACATAATCGCGCCCGACCTGTTTTGCTTCAATCTTACCTTCACGAATCATCTGCCGAACTCTGATCGGCGTAACGTGCAATCTTTTCGCCGCTTCATTGGTTGTTAATAATTCCATAATGGACAAATTATGCCCGAAAAATAAATCTATCGCAAGTGATAGTTCAGGCTTGCAATAAACTATCGTGTGCGATAGAATAGTTATCAGTTGGAAACAACTAAATCTTAAATTTAACGGAGTAACAAAATGATTCGATTAACCACAGAAAATACACAGAAAGCCGTTGCCAAGTGTAAACAACTAAAACCGCGCGTCAAATTTATCAAAGATCGTCTGTTTGTCGTCTATTCGTCAAATAACTCAAACGTCTATCACGTTTCCTTTGACATAAAAAACGGTGAAAAGTTCGGTCAATGCGAATGCAAAGCGGCGGAGAAAGGCTTAGTTTGCTACCACATCGTAGCAGGCGCGACGGCAAACATTTACCGGCAATCTTTGAAAACAACGAAATAACAACGAAAGGCTTTCCTAAACCGCAAAGCTAGGAAAGCCTTTCTAAACCCAATCAATAAAAATTAACTGGAGTAACTAATGAACAATTTAACACAAACCCAACAAGACGCGAAACAAGCGTATCTCGACCGGCAAGCAAATCAAATGCTTGTCACATACCAAAACGCCGACCGAAGCGAAAGAAACGCCGTTATCCGGCAAATAGATTCGTTTCTCGAAACACTGCCGAAAGATGCAAAAATCTTTTGGCTTAAATTTCGGTGTGAGTTGGAAAGATTAAACGAGTCAGCAAAAAAAAATGATGAAAATTAAAAAAAATTATTCAAAGGTGTGAGTAAAGGTGTGAGCAAAAGAAAAGAGCATCTCGAAATATGCTCTAAACTATTGAAAATAATGGAGCCGGTGAACGGATTTGAACCGCCGACCTGATGATTACAAATCAACTGCTCTACCAACTGAGCTACACCGGCTTGGTGTGCGCTAACAAAAGCGCAAGCGAAGATACTACAAAATCGAATGGGTTTGTGCAAGCAGTCGAATAAGAATCTATCAGTTTAACCTGCAGATTCAGACGATGCCGCCGTTTGGTGCTTTACAGAAAAATCAAACTCGAAACTTCAAATAAAATACCGGATGAATCCAGACAAATCGTTATAGAATAGTCCGAATAGTTTTAATTTTATAAAAGCCGTCTTCCGGCAAAACCGCTTTCGACTTCGTGCCACCATTCGATTTCCTCGCTTTCGCCGAGCTGCCAGCAAAGCAAAATAATTTTACCGTCACGGAGGCTGGGAAAATCAATCAGTCCGCGCGTGTAATCTTTAAGCTGTACTCCGAGTCCGTGGATTTCGGTCGTTAATTTGCCGATTTCGTAAAGCGTTTTGACGTATCTCGAACCGTCCTGCATTCCGCCGCCGAATTCGGACGCGCCCGCCGCCGCCCGCGCTGATTCGCGCAGATCGGCGATTTGCGCGTAGCTTGACTGAATCGCCCGCAGTTTCGGCTCGACGACCGGCAAAAGTTCATTGGCTTCTTCAACCGTGAAAATTTTCATCTGTCGTCGGTGACGCGAATAAAGTCCGATAAATCTTCGTTTTCATCGTCCGTGTAATTTTGGTCAAACGGAATTTTGTTAGGAATTCTCCCCAAATTTCCCGCCGGATTGCCGCGCAGAATTTCCGGCGAAGGAAGCTCTTCTGGCGGAATAAACGAAGGAACATCGTAATCGCCGTTTTGCGAAATATCCTTGCGGACGAGATCGGCGATGTCGCCTAAATCAATGAAAAAATCGGCAACGTCAATCAGACGCGGCGCGGTATTCGAGCGAAAACCGGCGACTTCGACGCGGCAGCCTTTATAAGCGACGGCGTTGATCGCGTAGACGAAATCTTCGTCACCCGAAACCAGAACAGCGGTGTCGTAGCGTCCGGCGAGCGAAAGCATATCAACCGCGATTTCGACATCGAGATTTGCCTTGCGTGTTCCGTCGTAGAAGGTTTTCAATTCCTTCTGGACGACGCGAAAACCGTTGCGCCGCATCCACAAAAGAAAACCCTGCTGGCGTTCCGCGCCCGCGTCAACGCCCGTGTAAAAAAAGGCGCGCAGAAGTCTGCCGTCGCCCAGAAGAACGCGCAGAAGTTTGTTGTAATCAATATCAATGTTATGGAAACGCGCCGCGTGAAAGAGATTGTTGCCGTCAATAAAGACCGCCACGCGACCACGATGTCCGAACTTCCAGGAAGAACTTGTCGTCGTGTCGAACTGCATTATTTTGTCGCCCTTTTATTAAATTTAGGCGGCTGGTTTGAACGGCGGCTGTGACTGAACCCAAAAACGAAAAAAAGTAAAATTTCTGCTGTTAATCAATGGATAAAATATAGACTTCGCTTGCTAAATTACGATTCCAGTATCAATTATTTTTCTAAAAAAGTATGTTAAAGTTCGATTTTTCCGTTCGATTTCAGGTAACAAACCGGAGACAAATAAGCCGTTTATAGTTTGCCTTTTGCTTTACGTTTCGGTCAAGCAATTAGTTTGATAAAATGATAACATTTCAGCGTATAATGTTGAAGTATGGAAGAAAGGGAAGACCAAATCCGCGCCGACAATCAGCCGCAAAATCAGCCGGTTCAAACAGAAGACATCGCCTTTAAACCCGAAGAAATGATTTCGTGCGGAAAATGTGCGCGAACGAATCCGCCGAATCGTCTGAAATGTTTTTACTGCGGTGCAGAGCTTGAAATGACCGCCGAACAAGCCGCGAACATCAAGCCGAACTTGCGGAAACTCGAAAATTGGGAAAAAGGATATAACTTGATTTACGCGCCGAATCCGAACGGCAAAAACGAATTCGATTCGGCGGGAACGGCGAAAATTCTCAATCTGGAAAGCGAAGATTTACAGAAAATTCTGCAAACGGAAAAAACTCTGCCGCTGGCGCGAGTCGAATCGGAGAAAGAAGCGCAAATCACGGCAAGTAAACTGTCTGAACGAGGTTTTAATATTTCGATTGTCAGCGACGAAGCGTTAGCGGCTGATAAATTACCGACGCGCCTGAGAAGTTTAGAGTTCGATGATGACAAAATAATTTTGATTTTTTTCAACAGCGACGAAATCGCGGAAATTAAACGCGAAGACTTAGTTCTAATTGTTTCCGGCGCGATTTACGAGCGGAAAACCGAATCAATCGAAAAGCGCAAAAAAGGCGAAAGCAAGATTCTCGACGCGACCGAAACCGCTTCGGATGCCGGTTTGATTGACATTTACAGCCGCGAAAACTCGAACGGTTATCGAATTTTAGCGAAAGGTTTCGATTTTTCGTGTCTGGAAACAGAGAAAGGAATTCTGGCAGCTGAAAATTTAACGAAACTCGCCGCAAAACTGCGCGAATGTGCGCCGGACGCGAAATTTATCAATGATTATTCAGCTGTCAGACAAGTTTTGGGCTGCGTTTGGGAAATCGAACATCGTAAGGATTCGCAAGGATTAAAGCGGCACAGTTTCGGCAAATTCGATTTTTCAAATTTGGCGACGAGCAGCAATTTACAGCAATTTACAAAATATTCGCGCTTGCAATGGCAAATTTTATGAAAAAAAAGTTAAGAGTAGAGAGTGGAGAGTGGAGAGTAAAAAGCCAAGAACGGAAAAACGGGAGGCGCAAAAAAACTCTTCACAAAAAAACTCTCCACTCTCCACTCTCCACTCTCCACTAATTTACGGCGTTTTGCCCGTTCTCGAATCTCTGCGCGCCAACTCGCGCCGCATCGAAAAAATTTTTGTTGCCGAAGGTGCGCGGGAAAAACGTCTTTCGGAAATTTTCGATCTAGCCAGACAAAACGGCGTTTTAGTTAATAAAATTTCACGCGAAAATCTCGCCCGAATGGTCGAGCCGGACGCAAATCATCAAGGTATAATCGCTGTTTCGGCTTCGGCTGATTATGTTTCGGCGGATGAAATTTTTGATGCGATTACGGCAAACGCTTTGCTCGTCGTGCTTGACGGTGTGGAAGACCCCAGAAATTTGGGAGCGGTTTTGCGCTCGGTCGAGGGCGCGGGCGCGGACGGCGTTTTTATTCCTGAACGCCGCGCCGTTGGTCTAACCGAAACGGTTGCCAAATCTTCCGCCGGTGCAATCGAATATGTCAAAGTCGCCAAAGTCGCCAACATAAATCGTTTGATTGAAGAGTTAAAAGAGCGTAATATCTGGACAATCGGGACGAGCGCAGAAGCTGAAACGGATTATACCGATTGGGATTGGACGCAAGCCTCGGCACTAGTTTTAGGCGGCGAAGGCAAAGGTTTGCACCGTTTGACGGCGGAAAAATGTGACGTTCTGGTAAAAATCCCGATGCACGGAAAAATAGAATCGCTGAACGTATCGGTCGCCTGCGGCGTAATACTTTTTGAAGCAATTCGTCAAAGAGTTCAAAGTTTAAAGTTGAATGTTCAAAGTTCAAAATTTAATACTCAAGATTCAATAATAGATTTAAATCCTGAATCCTAAATACTGAATCTAAAAGAAAAATATGTTTTGTCCAAAATGTGGAACACAAAACCCGGAAACGGGGAAATTTTGCCGGAGCTGCGGCACGGATTTGGGGACGATTTCTGAAGCCTTAACCGGAAAATCGAGCAAAAAAATGCAGGGTTTCGGAATGATAGAACCGATGTCGCCGATGGATTTGACCTGTAATAAATCTAAACCGGCAAGTTGGGAAGGCGCACTGGGAAAACTTTTTATGGGTGTCGCTTTTCTCATCGTTTCGGTCATACTGGCATTTACGGGAAGAGCCGGCGGTTGGTGGTTTTGGATGCTGATTCCGGCATTTGCAATGCTCGGAAGCGGTGTCGCGCAATATATTCAACTCAAGAAAACAGAGCAGCAAAACATTTCTCCTGAGCGGCAACCAACTCAAAATGTGTTTTCTTCCGCGCCGCGAAATTCCGCTTTGCCTCCGACGCAAACCGAATACGTCGCGCCCGAATCGCGTTACAAAACCGGCGACCTCACGCCGTCAAGCGTCACCG
>JALYQJ010000016.1 GCA_030855875.1 Acidobacteriota bacterium | reverse complement strand
CAATTGTCAGCCGCGCTCAAATTACGTTTTGCAACCGCCAGCGCGTCTGCACTCGGATCAATCAAATGAAGCCGCCCGACACGCGGCGCGACCAGTTTTGCCCAGCGTCCGCTTCCGCAACCCAAATCGAAACCTTTTGCATCGGCGGGAAGTTTTTCCCACGGAAAAATATTGAAATATTCATCGAAACTTTTTTCGAGTTCGTCTTCGGAAAGCGCGGACTGGTCAAACCGCGACCATTCATCTCCGAAACCCGCCACAACTTTTTTATCTACATTTCCTGTCATTTAATCAATAAACCGCTCGAACCAAAGTTCGAGCATCAACAGCGTCCAGAGCTGAAATGCGTGGTCACGTTCCGCGCTCGTATGTTCGCGGACATATTTTTCAATTATTTCGCTTTTTATAATTCCGCGATTGAGAGATTTTTCCGAGAGTAGAACTTCGCGGACGTAATCTTTCATCTCGCCGCGAAACCATTTGCCGATTGGAACGCCGAAACCCATTTTGCGCCGGTAAACGACCTCTTTCGGAACAAGCCGCGCCGCAATTTTTTTGAGAAATGATTTTGTTTCCGTTCTTCGCGCTTTGACGTTTTCGGGCAGACTCGCGGCAAATTCGATGACGTTGTGATCGAGAAACGGCGAACGCGCTTCGAGCGAATTCGCCATCGAAGCAATATCAACTTTCACCAGCAAATCATTCGGCAGATATGTCATCTGGTCGGTCAAAAGCACCGCGTCCAAAATGCCCGAACCGTTGGCTTTGGCGAACCATTGTTCCAGAAGCCGCGACGGATTGTTGCTTGAAATTTCGCGTGAAAACTGTTCGGTGTAAAGGTCTTTTTTCGCTTCGCGGTTAAAAGTTGACATCCAGCGAAAATAGCGTTCGGTTTTCGGCAAAGACGCGGCTTGCAAAAATCTTTTTACGTCGCGGATGCGGCTGCGCTGTATTTCGGAAGTCGGTATCAGATTAACCGTTTTTTCAATTAAAGCCGTCCGCAAAATTTTCGGCAGACGGTGATATATTTCCGCGATTCTCATCGCCGCATGGCGTTCGTAACCGGCAAAACTTTCGTCGCCGCCGTCGCCGTTTAACGCAACCGTCACATATTTTCTCGTTTCCTTGGCAACATAATAAGTCGGAATCGCGCTTGAATCGGCATACGGTTCGCCGTAATGCTCGACCAGCGTCGGCAAAATTTCGAGCGCGTCGGGTTTGACGATAAATTCGTGATACTCCGCGCCGACGTGTTCGGCAACCCGTTTCGCGTATTTCAATTCGCTGAAATCCTGTTCTTCAAAACCGATGGAAAAAGTCTTGACCGGCTGCGAGCTTTCCTGCGCCATCAGCGCGACGACGACCGAAGAATCAACGCCGCCCGAAAGAAACGCTCCCAACGGAACTTCGGAAATCATTCGCAGTTTGGTTGATTCGCGCAAAATCCGCAAAGTTTCTTCTTCGGCTTCTTCGACGGAAATCTTGATTTTTTTTGAAAAATCGGGCTGCCAGTAGCGTTTCGTTTCGATTTCGCCGTTTTTCCAACGAAGCCAGTGCGCCGGTTCGAGTTTGCGAATTTGTTTAAAGGCGGTTTGCGGCGCGGGAACGCAAAGATAAGATAAATAATCGTCAATCGCCGCGTAATCAACTTCGCGCGTAATCGCCGGATGCGCTAAAACCGCTTGAAATTCCGAACCGAAAATCAAATCTCCGTTCGGCTGATGCGAATAAAGCAAAGGTTTTTTGCCGACTCTATCGCGGGCGACGAACAAACTTTTATCCGTTTCATCCCAAATCGCAAAGGCGAACATTCCGCGCAGATGCTGAACGCATTCCGCGCCGTATTCGTCGTAAAGATGGACAATCGCTTCGGTGTCGGAATTGGTATAAAAGCGGTGTCCGCGCTTTTCCAAATCTTCGCGCAGTTTTTGATAATTATAAATCTCACCGTTAAAGACGATCCATTTCGTTTTGTCGTGATTGTGAATCGGCTGCTGTCCGCCCGCAAGATCAATAATCGAAAGCCGTCGCATCGCAAGTGCGGCATTTCCGTTGACGTAAAAACCGTCTTCGTCGGGTCCGCGATGAACGATACATTTGTTCATTCCTTCGAGAATCTCGCGCTTTGCAACTCGTGAGTTTGCGTTGATTATTCCGACAATTCCGCACATTTAATTAAATATAATCTCGTAATATGTAGTTTATTTTTCGGCGATGAGCAAAACATTTTTGCCGACCGGAAAGTTAAAAAAACTTTCAAACCGGCTGATTAACGGCACGGCAAATTTGTCATAAGCCGTAACCGCGCCGCTTTCGAGCGAGTCGGATTTCAGCAATTTATATTTTACATACCACGGGAAAATTCCGGCAAAATCGAAATATTTGGATTTCAGAATTTTGAATCCGGCAGCCGCGCATTTTTCTTCCGTTTCAATCTTCGTGTAACGGCGAAAATGTCCGATTTTGCGGTCGAATTCGCCGTAGAGCGACATTAATGCCGGAACGAAAATAAAACAGCGTCCGCCCGGTTTTAGAGTCTCGTAAATCATTTTGAGTTCCGCCGAATCGTCTTCGATATGTTCCAAAACATTGACGTAAATTATCGAATCCGGTTTCTTACGCGCGGCGATTTCGTCGCAAACCTGCGCGAAAACGGCTTGATAAAAATGCGTTTCCGTTTCGGCTTTAAGCTGCGAAATATTCTGTTTCAAATAAACGAACATTTCCGATGGCTCGACCATATTTAGAGTTTCCGGCTTTTCCCGCAAAAGCAGTTCGGAAAAAGAACCCGTGCCGGAACCGACTTCGACGATGTTCGCGCCCAGAAACGGACGAAATTCGTCTAAAATCCAATTATGATAATTGACGGCAAACGACATCGCTTCTAAATCTTTGCCGATATAAACTACTCTTTCACTATTTCTTTCACTCATTTGGTTTTGGTTCCGTCAAATATTCCGGCTTTAATTCGGAAATAATCGCGGGAGTTTTCTGATAAGATTCCGCTAATCCGACGAACCAGTTAAACTTTAAGATATACCACAAAGCCGCCACGCCGTCTTTGGCTCCGATTTTTTTACCTTCTTCATATGTGCGTCCGTAATAGCTGATCGGAACTTCGTAAATGGCGCATTTCAACTTGGCGACTTTGGCGGTAACTTCGATTTCAAAACCGAAGCCGCTCGAAGTAATTATCATCTTGCGAATGATTTCTCCGCGAAACGCTTTGTAGCAGGTTTCGACATCGGTTAAATTAATGTTTGTCAGACAATTGGAAAGAAATGTCAGACCTTTATTCGCCAGATAGTGATAAAAATAAAGAACGCGCGACGCTTTTTTCGTCATAAAGCGCGAGCCGTAAACGACATCGGCGTGACCTTCGAGAATCGGCATAATTACATCGTTGATTTCCGTCGGGTCGTATTCGAGATCGGCATCCTGAACAATCACGATTTCGCCTTTCGTGAGCGCGAAACCGGATTTGAGAGCTTCGGTTTTGCCGCTATTTTTTTCCTGACGCGAA
>JALYQJ010000010.1 GCA_030855875.1 Acidobacteriota bacterium | reverse complement strand
GTTATCGGATTTTAGGATATTTGGACAGCACGCCGTCGTTCAGTCAGCGGAAACTCGGCGAAGCGTCGTGGCTCGGCAACTTTGAAGATTTGCGGGCGATTATTGACCGCCAGGTCGTTGACGAAGTTGCCATCGCGCTGCCGATTAAATCGCATTACGCGCAAATCAAAACGGCAATCGCCCAACTCGAAGAGCAAGGCGTGGTCGTGCATCTGCTCTCGGATTTCTTTCCGCATCATCTGGCGCGAATCGAGCCGCACAATTTTCAAGGAATGCCTTTGCTTTCGCTGCACAGCACACCGGCGGTTTGCTGGCGCACCGAAATTAAGCGAATTATTGATGTCGTGGGCGCAATCGTGCTTTTGACGCTCTCCGCTCCGCTGTTTGTCGTGATTGCGATTGCGATACGGCTGGATTCGCGCGGCGCGGTATTTTTCACGCAGGAGCGAATGGGTTATAACAAACGCCGCTTTAAAATGATTAAATTTCGCACGATGGTCGCCGATGCTGAAGCGCGGCTCGAAGCCATCGAACATCTCAACGAAAAGACGGGTCCGATTTTCAAAATTCGCAAAGACCCGCGCATCACGCCACTCGGCGCAATTTTGCGGAAATTCAGCCTCGACGAACTGCCGCAATTAATTAACGTCCTGCTCGGCGATATGAGTCTGGTCGGACCGCGTCCGCTTTCGGTCCGCGACGGAACGCGGCTTGAAGAATCGTGGCAAAAACGCCGTTTCAGCGTCAGACCCGGACTGACTTGTCTGTGGCAAATCTCCGGCAGAAGCAACCTCTCGTTTGAAGAATGGGTCGCACTGGATTTGAAATATATTGATAGCTGGTCGCTCCAACTCGATTGGTGGATTTTGCTGAAAACCATTCCGGCGGTGCTGACATCACGCGGAGCAGTTTAAGACAGTAGGCAGTAGGCAGCAGCAGTTGGCAGTCGAATTTCTTCCTGCTAACTGCTGCTGCCTACTGCCTTCATCCTTTAACTTTATGAATCGAAACGTAAAATTAGTTTTTCTCACCAACGCGCTGCTCTTGCTTTTTAGCGTGATTACGAGCCTTTTGAGCGCGTGGGCTTTGAAACCCGAAGGGCGCGGCGAATTAGCGATTATCACGATGTGGCTGTTCGTTTTTTCGCTCGCCGGAACGCTCGGATTGCCTTACGCGCACCGCTATTGGATGGCGCGGGAATCCGCGTGGCAGTCGGAAATTTTCTCGAATACCGTCGTCTACACTTTGATTGCCGGACTCATCACGGGCGGCATCGCCTGGTTTGTCATCCCGCTGCTGACCGCCGGAAGAAGTCCCGAAATCATTCGTTTCACGCAATTATTTTCCATTAATATCCCGGTAATTCTGCTGACGGAAATGCTGCGCGGTCAACTCGAAGGCGCGAAGCTTTTCGGTTGGGTCGGCGCGGCGCGGCTCTCATTTATTTCGACGCAAGCGGTCGGTTATGCGGTTTTTTACTTTTTCGGTTGGCTGACGCTGGAAAACGCAATTTTAATTATTGTCGTCGCGCAAATAATGTGTCCTCTGACAATGCTCGTTGGCGTTTTGAAAAAACTGCGCCCGCGCTGGAATTTTAGTTTTAAAGTTTTTAGAGCGGAGATCGGTTACGGTCTGCGGAGCTATTTCGGCATCGTTACCGGTTTCGCGGTTTTGCGGCTTGACATAATTATGCTGGCAATCGTCGCGCCGAGCCAGATTATCGGGCTTTACTCGGTCGCCGTCGCGCTGGCGGAAATTACGGCAACGCTGGCTTCGTCAGTAGCTGATGCGCTGATGCCGGAAGTTGCGGCGGCAAACAATCCGAAAAGTTCCGCGCTGCTGGTCGGCAAAAGTCTGCGCTTGCTGTTTTACGCGCATTTTTTGGTTTTGATTCCGCTCCTGCTTGCCGCGCCGTATATTTTGCAGGTGATTTACGGCGAAAGTTTTGTCGCGGCGACGGATACGCTGCGTCTTCTGCTGCTCGCTTCGATTGTTTGGAGCGCGGGTTTGACCGTCATTAGCGGCTTGGACGGTTTCGGTCATCCCGGATTAAGCACGATAGCGCGG
This sequence comes from Acidobacteriota bacterium, assembly GCA_030855875.1. Lineage (GTDB taxonomy): Bacteria > Acidobacteriota > Blastocatellia > Pyrinomonadales > Pyrinomonadaceae > SXVE01. Next base: position 5,194 of record JALYQJ010000010.1, on the reverse strand, counting down.
CTCGCTTCGTCCGTCACGACGGTTTTCGCCTTGCTTATATTATTGCCGCGCTGGGGAATTGTCGGGGCGGCGGCGGCTTCGCTGCTTGGCTACAGTACATTATTTTTAGTTGCGCTGATTTGTTTCCTTCGTCAGGAGCGAATCAGCCTTTGGGAATTTTTGCGCCCGCGCCGCGAAGATATTTCATACGGAAAAATTAAAGCACTTGTCGAATTTTCGATACTGCGCCGTGCCGTTGGCAAAATATAGGATTTTTGAAGGATTTTTCCTGACGGTGATTTATTACCTTATTTTTCTGATGTATTGACAAAATAAGTTTGAGCGGAGTTTTGAGTCCCGCCTTTAGGCGGCGGTTTTTAGTAATGAACGAAAGCCGCCTAAAGGCGGGACTCAAAACTTTAAAAATTTCAGTAAAATATCTTCCCCATTAACTCTTTTACTAAAGAAGTTCTAAAAGTATGATGAATAGCTCCGCCCAAATACCCAAACGCATTCGGATAAACTCGTCGTTTCTCCGGCTCGGACTCGTGCAGGCTTTTACGGCTTTGGGCATTTGGGCGGTTGCTTCGGGCGGAGAGATTTTTCGCGCATTTGCGCTCGGTTCAATCACGCTTTCGATGCTGACTGCACTTGTCGTCAGTTTTGAGGCGGGCTTGACGGCGATGATTTTGTTCGAGCCGTTTCGCGGAGTTCTCCGCCGCGTTCAATATTTGATTGTCCCTTATTCGAGCAGCGAACCGATTCATCTGATCACGCCCGTCGTCGCATTTTTCGCCTTTGCCTTTCTGCTCTCGCGGCACAAACTCGATATTTTTCGCCACACGCCGCTGGCGGCGGCGACTTCAATTCTGGCGGCGATTTGTTTTCTGCAAATTTTCAACCCGCTGCAAGGCAGTTTGTCGGTCGGCTTGGTCGGCGCGTTATATTACCTCGTGCCGATGTCTTGGTTTTATTTCGGACAGGCGGCGAAACCTGATTTCGTACCGCGAATGCTGCGTTTTATCGTTGTTCTGGCAATCTTTACGTCGCTTTACGGCGTTTATCAACTCGGTTTCGGCTACCCGTTTTTCGAGCAGGTTTGGCTTGAAAATACCGATAAGTATAGCTCGATTTCGGTTTATAAAATCCAGCGTGCGCTGGCGACTTTCAGCAACTCCGAAGAATGGGGACGTTACATTCAAATCGGGTGTCTTATCGCCGCCGGTTTGGGTTTGACCCGCAGCGAGGGGAATAAGCGCGTCGTCTGGTTCGGCGCGGCGGCGGCGTTAATCGCTCTGCTCGCGCTGACCGGACAGCGCACTTCGATTTTCGGTTTAATGCTCGGATTGGCGATTTTGTTTTTGACCGGAGCGCGGGATTTTCGTGGCGCGGCGGCGCGGACAATATTGATGCTCGTCCCGTTTGTCTTGATGTTTGCGCTGGTCAACCCGTTGACCGACGACGACGGTTTAAATAGTGACGACAAATTCGGCGCAATGCTAACGCACACATCGAAAGGTGTGGTTGACCCGGCGAGCGAAGGCAGTTTGAGTGTTCGTTTGGAAACCTGGACGGAAATAGTTACCGAAACATTGCCGTCAAACCCGATTGGAACGGGCTTGGGAATGACGACGCTTGCCGCCACGAGAGCTGATGCAAACGATGAAAGTGCGATTGACAACCATTTTCTCAGTCTGGCTTTATCAGCCGGAATTCCGGCGGCGTTACTGTTGTTTTGGATTCTGCTCCGCGCTCTTGTTTTCTGTTTTCGCGGTTGGCGCGATTCCGAACACGGTTCGGAGCAAGCCGATTTGTGGCGAATAATGATGGCTCTGACGGCAACATTAATTCTCAACAATTTCTTCGGCACGTCGTTTACAATTTACTCGGTCGCGCCCATCGGCTGGCTGATTGTCGGCTGGATTAGCAAGGCTTACGCCGAAATGCAAAATGCGCCGTCCGAAGCCGAAAATTATGAGGAAGAATGGCTTGATTGACACTCTTTAACCGAAAAGCGGTCAGATAAATTTGATTCTCGAACTCGCGGCTGAATTGAGCGGATTTTCCGCTCAACCGATAGAAATTCAAAATTATCCCTCGAGCCGGTTTAACGGCTTGGCGAGACACTTTTCGATTTTTTTCCGTCTGATCGAAATCGTTTTGAGTTAATTAAAGATTCGTTTAGATCAATTTAGCGGTAACTGATAAAATAACTTTCATAATTCTCTTTGTAATACCGACAGCAAATTTATGTTCACCTTTTTTGAGCCGTCAGACGAGAAAATCGAAAACTTCCTTGAGGCACAACGGGATTTGCCGTTTTCATACGCAGAAGTCGGCGCATCACAAAACACGATTCCGGCGGGTTATCCGGTAAATCATCATCGTGTTCAATTGGGAAACGGTGCGGATGTTTACGAACGCGCCAAAGACGCGCTGCAAAATTGGACGATGTATCAAACCGATTGGACACGGCTTTATCCGCCGAAAGTGCCGATTGCCGCCCGCGCGGTCGTCTGCGTCGTCGTCAATCACGGTTTCTGTTGGTCGCTGAATCCGTGCCGGATTATTTATGTTTCGGAAGAAGCCGAAGCCGTCGAGCGTTACGGATTCGCCTTTGGAACACTGCCCGGACATTCCGAAAAAGGCGAAGAAAGATTCACCGTCGAATGGCGGCGCGAAGACGATTCGGTTTGGTATGAGCTTTTAGCATTCGCCCGCCCGCACCACATTTTAGCCAAAATCGGCTTTCCTTTTGTCGGATTTTTTCAACGTAAATTCGGCGAAGATTCAAAACGCGCAATGCTCGGAGCGGTTAAAGACGAATGACTTAGACTAAAATTTTTATTCGCCGGTCAGATGTTTTCTGAGCGCGGGAACATTAACCGTTAAAGAACGATTGCGTCCGTAATCTACAAATCCGTGCGCTCGCAGTTTATTCATCGTGACGGAAACGTGCGGACGGCTCATCGCCGCCATTTGCGCGAGTTCGTTGTGACTAATCGCCAACATCACCGCGCCGATTTCGTTCGGCGGTTCGCCGTATTTTTGATTTTGCATCAAGGCGAGATGAAGCAATAAACGTCCTAATCTTTCTTCCGCGCCGCGATTCGCTAAAATCTCGACGCGCCGCTGGGAATCAGCCAGCCGAACGCAATACGTCCACACCAAAGCCGCCAAAACCTCGCGGTTCGTCTGCATATAATCCATAAAATCAGCCAGACTAACGGCAACGGCTTCGCTCGGCGCAACGGCGCGGGCGAGCGAGCCGCGCAATTTATACTTTCCGCAAAAACATAATTCACCAAACGGTTTGCCGACCTCGACCGTTTGCAAAATGACTTCGCGTCCTTCCGGGTCGCCGAAGAGAATGGCGATTTGACCTTTTTGAAGAAAATAAATTTTGTCCTGAATGTCGTCCGGCTGCCAGACAAAGGAATCTTTACGATAACGCAGAAGGCGACCGAGCGAACCGTCGTGCGGCAGATGTTCAATCGTCAATTCGGTCAGCGTTTGACAATCCTGATGCTGATTCGGCGGAAACTCGAACGGATATTCTTTCTTTGCCATAATTATAAATGAACGCCGGAATAGCCGGGAAAACTATCATATTCCTCCACAGAGTAGCATAAGAAAAATCAAACAGCGCAAACACGCAAACGAAGCTACAAAGTTATCAGGCGTTCGTATTCGTCTGTGACCACCTTGTAACATTCGCACGAAGAGGTTTCGAGTCGCTTCCGGTCGAGAACGTGAATATGACCGCGGACGTAGCTAATCAATCCGGCATCCTGCAAGCGTCCGGCGGCTACCGTTACAGCTTCGCGGCGCACGCCGAGAAGCTGCGAGATATTTTCCTGCGTGAGCAGCATTTCGTCGGTCATCAGACAGTCGTGGCTAAACAACAGCCAGCGGCAAAGCCTTCGGTCTAAAGTGTGAAAACGATTGCAAACGGCGATTTGAGAAATCTGCGTGATGAGCGATTGCGTGTAGCGAAGCAGTAAATGCTGTAACGCTCCGCCGCGGGCAAATTCCTCTTGCAGCGTTTTCACTTTGATTCTGAAAGCACTGCCCGCGACTTGCGCGACAGCTTGCGCGGGCGTAGTTATGCCGCCCATAAACAAGGCGATTCCCACCGCGCCGCATCTGCCTACGATTCCCATCTCGGCAGTCGCGCCGTTTTCCGTTGTGTAAAGAAGGGAAACAATCGAAGTAGTCGGAAAATAGAGATACGCCATCTGGTCGCCCGAATTATGGAGAATCTCACCGTGAGCGAGTCGGACGAACTCCAAATTCGGCAACAGACGTTGGTAATCTTCATCGGGCAGCGCAACCAGCAAGCGATTGGAACGTGCGTCCCGATGATTTAGACAGGCTGACATATAAAAAACCTTTCGTAGTCTTCAATAATAAAAAAATAACATTAAAAAATAAAATTTCTATGTTAGTCAGCTAACGTAAGAGATTTTATTTTGTCTGTCAGTATCGGGAAATGAAAGTTATGTTCGGTCGAGTATAGGTTAAATAATTCTCTCGATAATTCGTGAAAAATTTATTTATCGAAGCGTAGATAATATCGGCTGAACCGGAAGGAATAAAATTCTATATGTATAACAGCGCACGGTTGGACGAACTTTGAATGTTTATACTTTCGACATATTGAGAAGTAATTGAAAAGAATGACGGCATCCAGCCGCGAGAGTTGGCAAAACCGAAACGCTTTGATGCTGAATTTTAACGCCAATTGAGGAACTTGCCGTCAAAAAGAGCGAAGTGAACATTTTGGCTGATGAAAAACCTAAACTGCTTGCCTGTTTCTAAAAAGTTTCTAACAAGGAGGAAGATATGATTTATAAAAAAAACAGAAAAATCGCGTTCGTCGCACTTGTGCTGACGCTCGCGCTGGCAATTCAACTAACGCCGCCGCCGCGCTCGTTAGCGTCTGACCATATTGATTCGCCGATTATCACGCAAGACCGTGGCTCGGATTTAGCCGATACATTTGCGTTTCTCGACCCGAACGATAACTCGAAGGTTGTTTTGATTATGTCAACGCAAGGCTTTGTCGTTTCGGGGGAGCATTTCGGCATGGCGATTTTCGACCATAACATTCGTTATCGTTTTGAAATCGAAAACACGGGCGATGCCAAACCCGACCAGTTTATTGATATTAATTATTCGCCCGGACTCGGGCGCGTCACGCCGCAGACAGCGA
>JALYQJ010000005.1 GCA_030855875.1 Acidobacteriota bacterium | reverse complement strand
TTCTCAAACCTATTTTTTGTAGTTCTCTGCCACAAACCTATTAAAGAGTTTATTTAGATTTTCCGGTCGGTAAATCGCAAAGCCGTCGGCATTAGGATTTGCGGAAAAGACTGCGTTCGATTTGCTTTCCTCATATGCGATTACTTCCTGTAAATAAGCGGCGTTGAATTTTTTGCCGAGCGGAGTGGCGGCGAATTTGTCGTGCTGTGCTTTGTCCGCTTCGGTTAAATTCACAGTACCGCCGTTTCCGGTAATCATCTGCGCCATTCGTGAAAGCCTGACGTATTTCAAAAACTGCTGACCGTCTACTCCCTGAAAATAAACGATCAGGCTGTTTAGTTCAGTTTGCGTAAATTTGCTCGTGTAGCTTTTCTGCAAGCCTTCTTTGACCCATTGCTCGGTCGGGAAATTTGTTCTGATTGCGTCTTCGGTGATTTTGTCAGCGATTTTTATCAATTGATCGTAATTGGCTCTGACAAACGATTTTTGAGCGGACGTTAATTTATTATTGACTTTCAGGGCATCATCAAAACCCGCGATTCGATTTTTTCTGTCTTCTTCCGTAGCGGCTTTGATGTCTGCGGGTCCCGGCAACGAAGCTAACTGCTCTTCGATACCGACATACGGATGCATCCGATAGGTTAGATCAACCAGTTTATTGACCGATGCAGGTTTCGACATTGCGACATTAGTTTTTTGAGTTAGATCAGAAGGCGGTTCGTCCGGGATCTGCTTGTAGAAAGAAAAGATTGAATATATCTGATACTGAATGCCCGAATCTGTGATGACGGCTTTGACATCCTGATAAAGCAGATTGATAACTTCCTTTTTCGTTTTACCTCTCAGGTCTGTGCGTTTGCCCCATCTGTCGGCGACAAGTTCTGCATCCTTTTCATTAGGCGACGATTTTGCAACTATCCCTTTGAGTTCCTCAACCAAAGCGGCAAGCGATTTTGTATCAAGCGGTTTATCAGGATTAGTTTGCGCCATTGCGGTAAAACCAAACACTGAACACATAAACACCAAAGCTGCTATTAACTTTGTCCAATCATTTCTTTTTTTGAATGTCATATTCATTTTATTTAAACTCCTCAGATATTTTTAGCTTTCACCTTTCCAATCCATTAAACGAGAAATGTCTGAAAATCGGGTCATTCGTTAAAAATAAACCGCTAAAACTTATTTCTTGCACCAAATTCAATTTTTATTGTTGTTGAGACTGTTTAGACGATTAGCCCAGTTTGTAATCGCTTGAGGAGTTTTGGCACCGCTTTCATTAAAATATTTGGTTCTTTTATCTTCGCGGTAGATGGCGGCGTGAATGGTGTTATTGACTAAATCAATCACTATCGCCGATTCCAGATGCTGACAGGCGTGAATCAAACATCCGCTGGAAAAAAGAATATCGGCGGTTTTTTCAATCGGGGTGAGCGTCTCGAACGATTCCAAAAAAGAAGCGTAATTCTTTTTGCCTAAAAGTTTTTTCAAACGGGTTTTGATAACTGCATTATCCAAAATTTTATCGGAATCTTCGCCATTCCATCCGGCGATGCCGTCGGGTAATGCCGGAGTTTTCGGTTTAGCATTTTGAGCAAAAACCGAAACTCCGAGAATTGCCGTGATTAAAAACAAAAAGATAATCGTTTTCATAATTTCCCTCTAAACAGTTCGGCGTGATTTTATTTTCCAAGTTTTTTTCGTTTTTTTTGTTATTTTCTTTTTAGGTTTGGGTTTTGAACCTATATTTTTTGGCATAAAGTCTTCCCCGCAACAATCTAAACACGGTGTTCTGTTCGGCTGCGAATATGTTACAAGATAAAGTTTCTCCTCAATTTCGCCCGCTTGCATAAGATAAAACTCAGTTTTCGGGTTTTCATTTGTTTCGAGTGTCGCGGAATTTACAAAGTCAATACGGGAAAGGTCAAAGCCTTTGTTCTGCTCCAGAAATTTTCGGATGTAACTCGTTCTTTTTTCGCCGACAGAAAGGGTTTCGCTTTTACCCGCGTAAAATTTTGCGATGATTTTCGCCGTTGGACTGTTTGCCAGCTCGTTACGAAGTCCGTCAAGATGCAAACTGTTCAATTCACAAGCATTTGCGTCGGCTTTGACGGATGCAAAATCGTCTTGCGCGAAGCAAACAATACCGGTTAGATAAATTATTACGAGCAGAAAAAGTAAAGTTTTCATATTATCAGGAAAAGACGAACTGCTTATTTTTACTCTATCTTTTTACAGGGTTTGGTTGATGCCTTATCCGCCAGACGCTGCGCCTGCGCGTTTTGATTTTTACCGGGTTTGACAATATCAGTCACACAGGCATCGGTTGCGTTGATTTTGGAAACTATCAAATATGAAGTCGGCGGTTTTTCATCGCCCTGATCGGAAACATTCAGGCGAACTATTAGTGCGACCGGGTTTTTGCCTTTTATTCGCCATTCAGCCTTTTTGCCAAGCTCGGAAAAGTTACCGAAATGATTCCAAAAATCCAAACCGACGGTTTTTTTAGACGGCAAAACGACTCCGATTGAATTTCGTTCGTCGTCCAAATAAACTTCCAAATCATATCCGCCGACACCGGCGCATTTGCCTGAATAATTGCCGGGCATTCCTTTGTCAACATCAGCGGTTTTGCATTTTTCAGCCGCCAAAACCGTGTAGACGCTTTTATTTTGGGCAAAAGCAGCGGTTGGAAAAACGAATATAAACGAAAGAAACAACAAATTTTTGAACATAAATTTTATCTTCTTTTTAAGATTTTAAATACGGCGCGAGAAGTTTCTGCCACGAATGGTCAACTCTTTTGAATTCCGCCGGACAGCGTTGGGCGCGTTCGGGAGGCAGACCGTTTTTGCCGAGCAGGTTTTTGTTTTTTGACGGATTACTGCCGTAGGTCAGACACAACATATCGTAAAACCTTTGTTGATCGAGTGAATGTTCATCCCAGAAAGCGAGTTCGTTATCACCTTGCTGGCTGCTGACGACAGCAAAAAACGTCGCCGCGCTGAGAACCATTCCTTCGCCTTCGGGCGTGCCGTCGAGCAGGATAAACATCGCAAGCTGGTCAACCGCGTCTTCCTCGCGTCCGGTGGCTGGTAAATCCCAAACGTCAATCAAACAATGTCCGAGTTCGTGGAAAAAGAAAACAACCATCGCCCCGTCAGACATATCGTCAATTTCGGCTCGGTTTTTTGAAACCTTTTTGAATGTTTGCTCGAACTCGTCGAGAAACTCGTAACACATCGTAATTTCCTTGACTTCAGGATTATAAAAGGCATTCGGTTCGCCGCACTTGTCGAAATTCAGATAAACGTCATATGGCAAAGCGATTATTTCGTTTAACGGTTTGGTAATTTCGAGCAGTGAAGCGGCTACTTCCTTGTCCATTGCTTTTTTCGGATTTGTTTTTAATGTTGCCGGAGAAAATCCGATTTTGAAATCGCCTTTGTCAATAATGTTTCCCGTCGGTTTGATCGTAGTCTGCGCCGAAGCCGACCGCGAACCTGCGGTCGGAGCTACGGCTGTTAAAACCGCGAATAAGACCATCGAAACAACCGAGCGTTTTATAAGTCGGGTGTTTTTAGAATTCGTCAAATTTAACAATTTAGAATAAATATTCATTGTTTTCTCGATTGACTTCAAATCTCATCTTTTTGAATTAATTATTTTTCCGATTTGTCATCAGAATCGTGGTCGGCATCGTCAATTTTATTTTCGGTCGGAGCCGGGGCTTTTCCTTTGACCGTCATCGTTCCCGATTTTCTGTCGAGTTCTTTGTCTTGTTCGTCCGACAAAATCGCCTCGATTTTATATTCTCCGGGCAGCGGCAAAGTCAGCGATAAAATAACCGGAACCGAGCCTTCAAAATTTATGTCTTTGGTGAAAGCCGATTCGCCTTTGTTTTTGCCCGGCACGTTTTCGTAGCTGACATTAAACTTCATTTTGTAATTGCCCATCGCGTTGGCAACCTCAGCGACGGCGAAAACTTTTTCCCCAACATCGAAAGAAGCGGCAGGCGGAGCGGCTTTTTCGTTTTTGCCGAAATTCAGGCTGCTGATGCTGGCAGTTGAAAAACTAAAGTTGCAAGCCGTTAAAGCGAAGACTAAAAAAGCCAGCGCGATGATTAAATTTATTTTTGTTTTCATTAGAATTTACCTCATTAATTAATGTTTGATTTAAACTTTGAAAATGATAAAGACATCGGATTTGCTGCTGAGATTTATGCGGTTAAATCCGGTAAATCTTCACTTTCTCTCGTCTCTATTTACACAAACGAGAATCAAACAGAAAAAAGGTCATCGCTCTTCAATTGTTTTTATTTTTTTTCGGAAAAGTTTCTATTTTCAAAGGTTCTTTTCTATAATCGGCAGAGAAATCCCACCCGAAAAACAGAAGTTAAATGTTGATTCGCATCAAATTACGCTTTTGGGTGTTGAGGGAGGAAAGGAACAGAAAGCAGGGCTTTCCTATAAAAAGTTCAAGATTTTCAACGTCCTGATCTAATCGTCAAAATTATCAGCAAATTCTTCTAGTTGCGCTTTTTTATTTTGACACCTTGTTTTGTGTAAAAATGTGGTCGCTATTGTTCTCAAACCAGTCATTGTTTGCTGTAACTTCCTTTTTTTTGAACGCAGGTCGTCTTCCTTAAAACTCACATCCCGAATCTGATTATTTGTTTCCACCTGCCAATGAAGTCTAACGGCGGCGGCAAATTCTTCATAGCTTCCGACTCGGCTCGATTCACCCGTGTCCTTTTTCGAGTGTTGCGAGGTTTGCTAAAATCGGTTCTTTATCAAACAAACGGAAACGCGCCGGGGCATAAGTTTTTTACGCCGATGAAAGCCGGACTTCAAAGGAAGTCGCAAGCCCGTCTTTCATCCTATCATTGGACGTGAGGGCGGAACTTTCTTATCGCGTTGTTCGTAACTTTAGCTTGCGTGAAGGCGGTTTCGCCTTACGTCAACTTCGACGTTCTGCATCTTCCTTTTGCCTTAAACAAATGAATTTGCAGAACACATTCAGGATTAATTTAATTTTTAACATTTTAGTCGGCTTTGCAATTTTCTTGAAGCGGCGAATATGTTAATTCAGATTGTTTCCGCAGCGACCGCAATATTTAATATTTGAAGGGAAAACTCCGCCGCATCTTTGGCAAACCCGCTCGGCTTGGCGCGGCTGAATCGGAAGATTTGTCATATTTCCGACAAGCTGCGTCATCGGCAACTCCGCCGTTTGATTAATGTTCAATCCGCAGCGACCGCAGAATTTTGAGTTTGTCGGCAGTTTTGTCGAGCAGCGGGGACAGGGGAAATAATTTTCGGCAGTTTCACCCGCACTAACTAAAACGAATGAGCGATTTCCGCAGCGACCGCAAAATTTTACGCCTTCGGCAAAACGCGATTTGCAGTTTGTGCAGGAAACGATTCCGGGCATCAAACTCGATTGTCCGGTTTGGCTGCTGCTGATTCCCTGCGACGGCGAAGGCTGACTCGCCGTGCCGCGCTCCGGTTTCAGATGCGCCTGAATAACCTGCTCGGCGGCTTCTTCGTTTATTTCGATGACGCGCTCGTCGTCTTTTTCGCCGGTTTTAGTAACCCGTAAAATATGCCGTCCGGCAGGAACGCTCGCCAAAACGAGTCGTCCCGAACTGCCGACGCTGCCCTTTCGTTCGTCATTGACATAAACCTCCGACTCGACCGGCGCGAGAATAACCAGACGCGATTTTCCGATGTGCGCGTTTTCATCAACATCCGCCGCCGCTTTTTCAAGTTCGGAAATCCACTCGGCGACCGTCGTCGGGCGATTTGCCGGTTCGATCTCCAAAGCCCGCATTATCACGCGCTCGACATCCGGCGGAATATCAGAACGCAGCGTGGAAAGCGGCGCGGGTTTATGCATAATTTTCTGCATCACGAGCTGCATCAAATCGCCGGTAAACGGTGTTCTGCCGCCGAGCATTAAATAGGCAATTGTTCCAAGCGCGTATAAATCGGCGCGTGTGTCAACGCCCAATTCCGGCTGCATTTGTTCGGGCGACATAAATTCCGGCGTTCCGATAATTCCGCGCGATGCCGGCGTTGCATCTGAACTAGCATCGGTGACGGTTTGATTGATAATTTTCGCCAGACCGAAATCTCCGACTTTGATAAATCCGTCGCCGCTTTTCCCCTTCTGCATTATAAAAACATTGGCGGGTTTCAAATCGCGGTGCAAAATTCCGACTTCGTGCGCCGCGTCAACACCGTCGGCGATTTGCCGCAAAAGCCGGACGGCGCGTTTGACCGGCAAAGTACCTTCGCGGCGAAGCAGACGATGCAGCGTTTCGCCTTCGACGTATTCCATTACGAGATAAAAAATCCCGTCCGTCGTTTCGCCGAAATC
>JALYQJ010000560.1 GCA_030855875.1 Acidobacteriota bacterium | reverse complement strand
ATAAAACTTTTTACGCCGAACCGTCGAAAAACCTCCGCGTTTCGCTAGACAAAGATTACCCGGATTTAGCGTTAGATAAAGCGTGGCGGCAAATCTTTTTCGGCTCGCACCACGACGCGATTACCGGCACGCCGTCCGATTCCGCGTTTTTGGATTTGGTTCACGGCTACCGCGAAGCGTTTGAATTAAGCCGCGATGCTTTGAATGATTCGCTCCGATTCATTGCCAAGCAGATAAATACAAAGTCCAAAGTCCAAAGTCTAAAGTCCAAAGTTTTTCCGATTGTGGTTTTTAATCCGATGAATTGGACGCGAACGGATGTCGCCGGATTAAAAATTAAGTTCGATGCGGCGATGCGGAATTTTCAGATTCGAGATGATAAAGGCGAAATTGTTGAGCCGCGAATCTTAAAGACGAACGGAAACGAAGTCGAGTTCGAGTTTATCGCCAAAGATATTCCTTCGCTCGGCTATAAAACTTTTTACGCCGAACCGTCGAAAAACCTCCGCGTTTCGCTAGACAAAGATTACCCGGATTTTTTGGAAAACGAGTTTTACCGCATAAAAATCGAAGTTACCAACGGCGGCGCGATTTCGAGTATTTATGACAAACAGGCGAAACGCGAAATTATCAGCACGAAAAACAATCGTTTTGCCAACGAAATTGCCGTTTTGCAGGAAGAACTGACTAAAAAGAATGTTATTTATCCGGCGTGGGAATTTTGGACGACGGGAAAGAAAAGTTTTTCCGGCGAACAAAAAGCGACTTTCAGTTACGAGCGAAACGGCGCGACGCAAATTTACAAGATTTGGGGCGTTCTGCCGAATCAAACAAAATACGTTCAAACAATTTCGCTGTGCGACGGCATCAAGCGCATTGATTTCAAAACCGAACTTATTGGTTACAAAGGCAAAGATGAGCTTTTCGTCGTCAATTTTCCGCTTAATTTAACGGGCGGCGCACTCGTGACCGAAGACCGTTTCGGGACGGTCGTTCGCAACAACAGCAAAGGTTTTCTGGATTTTAAAACGAACACGGACAAACTCGTTTCCGGTGCGCCGGTTTACGCCGTAAATAATTGGGCAGAATACGGTTCGACTTTTAATTTGAATTTCATTGACGCGAGCGGAAAACCAATTTCATCCGTTCCGTTTAAGCCGACCGCTTTGATTCGTCCGCACGGCGAGATTTATGAAAACGCGACCGAAACGATTGTTTCAAATCTCATCAAACGCGGCGTTTCGGTGACTCCGTTTTACGATGATAACGACGCGGCGCGGCGCAAAAAGCTAACAATCGAAGATTCGACGATGCCGAAGAAATTAAACGACGACATCGCGTATCACGGTTTTAGAATCGCGCTCGGCGGCGAACGAGAAAACCACTATTCGGCGACTTTGTTCAAACAAGTTTCGGCGGAAACACGGGCGAAATTTGACGCGAGATTACAGCGCGACGGTTTCGCATATCTTTTTATTTACGACAAAGACGTGCCGAAAGATTGGTCGCCGATGCCGACGCTGTTAATCGCGGGGAATTTGGAAAAAGCGATTGAGCGAATCACCGTTCCGATTCGCAAAGGTTCGACGACCGCACAGCCGAGTTTGCCCGAAAGCACACGGCTTGAAAAAGAATACGGTTACAGCAAGTTGAATACTTTTGAAATAGCATTGCCGTTTGAAAGTTTTGCGATGGAAACAAATCCGGCGAAAGATTTGCCGCAAGTTCCTGATTACGGCGTGGCTTTGATAAATAATGGAACGCCTGCCGTTTCGTTGGAAAATCCGAATACGCTGACGTTGTTTTTGACACACACGGCGATTTTTCCGGGCGTAAATCTGCCGTTTGATTTCGTGCCGGAAAACAAAACGCACGTTTTCAATTACGCGCTTTATCCACACGAAAAAAGTTGGCGCGAAGCCGACACAGTGAAAGTCGGCGAAGATTTTAATAATCCGCTGATTGCCGTGCAAACCAACATTCACGACGGCGATTTACCGGGTCAAAATTCATTTTTGACGACCGAAAAAGACGTTATACTTTCCACTTTAAAACTCGGCGACAATCCGCAAGCTGATTTTCGCGGTGAATCAAGCGAGCGTCCATTGATAGCTCGTTTTTACGAAACTGAAGGTAAAGCGGTTGATAGTTCCGCAATTTTGCGGTTTCACCCGACAAAGGGAATTTTTAAAACAAATCTACTTGAAAAAACGGACGAATTTTATGTCAACGGTCAAAACGGTTTGGAAGAATCATTTGTCGGCGATGACGGAAATCAGGTCAATGAAGGTTGTTGTTCGCTTTTGCCAGTCAAACTAAATCCGTTTGAAATTCAAACTTATAAAATATTTGCGGCAAACCGTTCAACTGAAAGAGAGGCAAATTCTAAAATTCTCGCCGCGACGAAAGAAATCATCCAGCCTGTTTTTTCGCGTTACTGGCTGCATAATTCCGGCGCGGCTCCGATTGGCAACGATGCGGTAAAGGTTTCTTTGCGTCCGGTTGAACAAATGGGCGAGCTTTCGACTTTTGCTTACGACGACAAATATAATCAGGGCGGCACGACGACCGTCGCCGTGCGAGTGCAGGTCGTCAACAATTATCAAGACCGCAATTATAAAGGCGAAGTCGTTTTGGACGTGCCGGAAGATTGGCGCGTCGTGCCGGACAAATTAGCGTTTGACATCGCGCCGAACGGCTCTTTTACAAAAGATGTCGTCATCGTCGCTTTTCCGGTCAAAAAAGGTTTGGAATTTGAACGCGCTTCGGGTTTGGTAAAAGCGCGAATCGAACACGAAGGACAAATTTTTCAGGACGTTTTGAATCTCGGCAAGTCTTTGAATCTTGAATGGACAACCGAAAAAACAGCCGACGGCGTGATCGTAAAAATCAAAAATCCGCATCGTCAAATTATCGAAGGCGCGGTCGCGCTGATTTCTCCGATTGAAACCTGGGCGGGCGGCGGTTATTCGAGTGAGCCGACTTTCCGCGCGAAATCGGCTTCGCGGCTGCGCCCGATTCGGAAATCACGCTCAAGTTTGAAACGGGAAATTTTCCGGCGGGAACGTGGGCGATTGCGCGAATCGCTTATAACGGAAATATTGACTACAAACGCGCCGACGCACTGGCGCAAAGGCAAAAGTGAAAAGGCAAAATACAAAAACAGAACGCTAAATGAGAATCAAACTAACAAAAACAAATTTCCGAATTCTACTTTTTACTTTTGCCTTTTTACTTTTGTCTACGCTTTCATTTGGTCAAACGAAAGCGATTTGGGTGCGTCCGTTTATCGGCGCGAATGAAGAAGTCAGACGCGACGCGGCGAAAGGGCGCGAGTTTATTCGGCGCGAGTTGGAAAAGATAAAACG
>JALYQJ010000540.1 GCA_030855875.1 Acidobacteriota bacterium | reverse complement strand
GCTATTAGCTCATAAAATCTGTATTTATTAAAGTTTAGGCGAGTTTTTTGATTGGAAAGATTGAAATATCGCTTTCGCTCGCCGCTTATTGTGCGTTGGTTTTGGCGAGATGTTCGTCTATCGCGGCGCGAGGCAAACGAGTGACAATGAAAACCTGATTGTTTTTAAATGAAAATGAAGTGTTTTCGTAAATAACTGCTTTCGCGTAACCCTTCGTCCGAAGTTTTAACCCGAACAAATTGGAATTGTAAGAATTATAATAGCTCTCGGCTTGTTCATCTGAATCTTGATTTAAGGTGGTTTTTACTAATAAAAAGTTTCCCGACAAAATCAAATTAATTCTAACTTGTTCTTTATCTCTATCAATCGTGTGCGGAAAAGTTTTGTTAATTTTATCCAGCGCGGGGAAAAAAATGCTGCTGTAAATACCGCTCCCGTCGGGGCAGAAATATTTTTTGCTCGTGTTTGGATAAATATCTACAGCGCAATCGAATTCATAATCTTTGCCATGAAGTTTGTCGATATTTCGTGCGGCGAATTCCCTCACTAGCGGATACAAATCTTCTAAAACCGACGAATAATCGCTCAACGCCTGTTCGTCATCCGGCTTATTATCTAAATCAACTTTAAACTTGATTTCAGTTTTTATATCGAACAAACGCGGAGTCGCGGCTTGCGCCAAAACCTGTGCGCTTCCGCCGACCAGCACTAAGCCGAGATAGACGGTTAGAAAAACTATTGAGTTGTAGTTTTTACGGTTGCTCATTTACCCGAACTTGAATTTGAATTATTTTCCGCCGTTCCGTTTGGCTGCTGTTTTTCCTGACGTTTTGCCTGCGCTTTTATCAATTGACGATTGATTAATTCCTGAGCGATTGGTTTATCCAGATTAAAGTTTAATACAAAACTTTTGCCTTTGTTTTCAACCTTCGCGGCATTCAGCAGAGCTAAAGTGTCCTGTTCTTTAACCGTCGCTTTGCCTATCGAAATTGCCGTATTTAATCCGCTGGAAATGCTTTTGGCTTTGCTTTCCGATTTTTGGTCGGACGTAATTATCGCATAAATCTGCTTGTCGTCCTGAACCAATGTGAAATTGATGTTTTCCACGCCGAGAGTTTGCAGATAAGTTAAAAGTCCGCTGTCGCCGATGGCTTCAATGGCGGATTTGGCGACGTTGACCATTTCCTGATCGCCGTCGGCTTTTACATATTTGGATTTTTTCTGATCAAATTTTCCGTCTTTTGTAATCGCGCCCTGCATTTCAATCACAAACGGTTTTGATAAATCAACTTGTTTAGCCGTCACTTTATCCAAAACGTCGTCGCCGAAATCCTGCAGAGGCTTTTTGTTTATTATATCGTCGGCAACCGGCAGACTGGAAATGTCAGGCTGTTTCGCATCTTTCTTCTTTTCTTCCGCTTCTTTCTGCGCCAATTTTTCAGCGTCTTCCTTTTCTTTTTTCGCTGTTTCATTGCCGAAATCAGGCAGACCGTTCGGCGATTCATTCACCATTTTCGGTGGCTTTGTTTGTTTCGGACGCGGAAACTTTCTGCCCTGATATTTTGGCATCTTCATCGGCGGAATCGTCGGATTTACTCCGCTCGAATACGGCGAAGTCGGCATTCCTCCGGCAATCGGATTGTTGTTCACCGGCGGCAAAGTCGGCGTAACATTCATCAAATCATTGTTGCCCGGCAAAGTCGGATTCGTCGAAATACTGCCGGTCATCGGCATTGTAAATCCGGTCATGTCGCCGTTCATCATTTGCTGCTGCTGTTGACGCATTGCGTATTCTTCCGGATTGGCGAGCGCAAAATAACCTTCCGGGTAATTGAGCGGCGGCGTTTGTCCGCTGACATCAATATATGTGATTTCCGCGTCTTCGAGTTCGGTTTTTTCGTAGTCTTTGCTGGCAAATTCTTTGTCATTTCCCAAAAGAACGCTTCCGATGTAAACCGTGTCGAGAACCTGACAAACTTTGCTGACCATCGGGCTGTCGCAGCCTTTTCTGGTCAATAAATTCGACTGCGCGAAAACGAATAACGCCATCACGTTGAAAATCGCGGAAGCAGCGATGATTTTGTATAATCTCGGTGAAAGCTCGAGGTTTTTTATCTCGTAATGTCTAAACAAATCCGCTTCCGGCGCGACGTATCGCACGGGCGGTTCCCGATGATTGTAATCGTTTGATTCCTGATTGTATAATTCCTGTTCCAGCATAATTCGCCTGTAATAATATTTGTCTAAATAATTTCAGTTAAAACCGCTAAACGTCATTCTTAGACGCGAGCCGACGCAAATAAGTTGCGGCTCGTTTTGCATTTTAACATTTATAAAAGGCAATTGAAAGCAATAGACTTTGTTGCTCGAAACCTTTAATATCCAGTTTAATGGCTCGCTCATTCAAGGAAAAAAACTTAAAAAAACGAAACCGGCAAGACCGCCCGCGTTCAACTGCTAAACGTCCTGATGAACGTAACTTCAAACGAGAACCGGCGCGGGAAAGTTCCGGCGATTTCGGCGAAGCCAAACTTTCGCCGCACCAACTCAAAGCCGTCGAGCGTTTGCTTTCCGGTATTGGAACGCCCGAACCGCGCCCGCTCATTCCCGATGATTTTCAAATCGAAGCCTTAAAAGCCATCGAAAACGAAGACGTTCTCGTTACCGCGCCGACCGGCAGCGGCAAAACATGGATCGCCCGCGAAGAAATCCGAAGATTGCTCGAACAAGGCAAACGCGCCTGGTATACGACACCGCTCAAGGCTCTGACAAACTCGAAATACGTCGAGTTTTCCGCCGAATTCGGCGCGGAAAACGTCGGCATTCTGACCGGCGACCGCAAGGAAAATATGAGTGCGCCGATTATCGTCGGCACAACCGAGATTTACCGCAATCAGCTTTTCGACGCTTTACGGCAGGGCGAGCAGGTTCGCACCGATTTCGTAATTCTCGACGAGGCGCATTATCTGGCGGACGAAGATCGCGGTCACGTCTGGGAAGAAGCGATAATTTTATCGCCGCCGCGCATTCGTCTGCTTTTGCTTTCGGCGACAATTGGCAACGCCGACGAATTCGCCAAATGGATCGGCGAAGTGCGCGGCACGAGCGTTCGCGTCATCAACCGCGCCGGTTCGCGCCCAGTCGAACTTCGCGCCGCGTATCTCTCAAAAAATCTTCAGCTTTATCCGCTCTACGATGAAACCCGCAATTTCAACCGCGACATCGAACAATTCGCCAACGAAAAAAGACGCGATTTTCGCCGCCGGTAAAACATTTAACATCTTTCTAAAAATTAGCCACAAAAAGGCACAAAAAACGCAAAAGTTAAGAGAAAGAATAAACACGGATTACGCGGATTAGGTGGATTTGCACGGATTTTTTTAATTTTAACTGTTTTTGATTTTGACAAAAGATTGATCCGTGAAAATCTGTGCTTTTTCCGCGAAAATCCGTGTTCTATTCTTTTTCCCGTTCATAAATTTTTGCGATTTTCTGCCTTTTTGTGGCTATAAAAAAAGGCTGTCGAAACGCTTCGACAGCCGAATTACGGAGGGAAGAGAAATATCAAACTATTTTTTCGCGCCGATCAAAACATTGATGTCGCTTTGCTGAACCTGCAAGTCGAGTTTCACTTCGTTTGCCGCGTGCGTAAATTTCGCGTTTTCGATCATCCGCGCGTAAACCTGTTTATCCGCGCCTTTCGCGCTGCCCAAAAACACTTTGCCGATCATTTGCAAACCTTCCAAAGTTTCGTAAAGTTCCTGCGCCTGCGCCGCAGTCAGAGTTTTTGCCGTCAATTCCAAAGCGGTATTGTCGCCGACGACATTCATCGAGCCGTATAAATACTGAATCGCATCAATATTTTTGCCGAGTTCGTCGTTGTCGAGCGGTATAAATTGTTTCAGTCCGCCGGGCAGTTTCGCGGCAAAATTCATCACCGGACTTTGTTTTTTATTGAGCAAATTGGCGATGTCCGTGCCGACGCGCGTTTTCGATTCGATTGTTTGGCGAACGCGGGCGGCGGTTCCGAATGCGAGCGTATTCTGGTCAAAAGCGGAAACGGCGATTTCCTGCGATAACTTACCGATGATTTTATCAATCATCTGACCATTTTTGGCAGTCGGATTCTGCGGTTTGTTGGCGGCGGCGATTTCCTTCGCCGCGAAAACGAAAACCGATTTGCCGCCGACTTTTTCCTCACGGTATTTGCCGTTGGCGGCAAGTTTCGCCGCGGCGAGCAATGCGCCTGAATTTATCTGACCGCGAGCCACAATCACCGGCTCGAAATCATACTCCTTCGCCGTGATCTGCTTTGCCGTCACGCCGACCGCGACTTGTTCAAACTGGCGCAGATCAATTCCGGTTTTGGCTTTGACTTCATCAACGTGAGCGAGAATTTTGGAAAGCATCGGCTGATTGCCCGACAAAATCTGCGGCAGCGCGTCGTTCATAAATCTCTTCGCGTCAAACGTCATCACCGCGTCCGAAGCCGGAAGCAGCGCGACGAGTTGACCCGATTGGTTTTTAACGGCTGATTTTACGTCGGCAAAACTCGCGCCGAGAGCGTTTAAACTCAAAGCGAACAGTAGAAATAAAGGCAAAAATCTATTTTTCATTAGGAAACCTCTTCGGAAATATTTAAGTAATCTTAACACGAATAAAGATGCGCGAAAGTTCGGTAAAAGTTTGCCGCGAGTTTTAGAAAGGAAGTGAGCAGTGAGCAGTAAGCAGTAAGCAGTTTTTAAAACGGCATCTACTAAAAAGCAACTTAATTTAGGACTTTCGCTTAACCAAAATCACAATGCCGGAATTGTTGGATTCTTTAGTTGTGATTTTAGAAACTCTGCAAATAATCTGTTCCTCACTTGATAGATTGTCGTTCTCAGTTCTTGGGCTTTAAC
>JALYQJ010000563.1 GCA_030855875.1 Acidobacteriota bacterium | reverse complement strand
GATTTGACAATCGAAAATCTCACATCGCGCTTTGCTTTTCCGCTCAAACCTTCCTACGGCGAAACGCAGACGGTCGGCGAATTTAATCTGAAAATTCGCGTCTTAAATGATTTTGGGTTCGCGCCGATTGCCAATGAAAATTCTGCTTATCCACTACAGATTTCAAAATCGGAAGCAAACGAATTCGCCGGCGAATTTCACGCTTCAAATATCGAATTATGCGATGATTTTTCGTTTGACTATCAACTCAACACGGCGGAAAATGCCCTTTCGGTTATCGCTTACCGCGCGCCCGAAAAAATTTCCGCTTACGATTTGCGCGACCCGCGACTTGCCGACAAAACGGCTGACGGATTTTTTCAGGCAAATGCGATTTTTGCTCAAAAACAAGATTCCGCCAAACAACCGAAAAGAGTTGTCGTGCTGCTCGACACATCGCTTTCGATGTATGGCGACAAACTCGCCCGCGCCGTCGAAGCGGTTGATTATTTTCTGCATAATCTCACGCCCGAAGACGAATTCAATTTGATTCTATTTGGTGACGAAGCGATTTCCTACGCGCCGAAACCAATTTCGGCAACGGCGGAAAATGTTGAAAACGCTCTCCGATTTGTCAAAGATTCCAGTTTGGGCGGCGGCACGAATTTGAAAAAAGCATTTGAAAAATCAATCGAACAAACCACGTTTTTCTCCGGCGGCGAGCGGCAAATCGTTTTAATTTCCGATGCCAATCCGACGCTTGAAACCACCGAAACAAATGAAATAGAAAGAGTTTTCGCGGGTCAAAACGCCAAACTATTCGCCTTCGCGCCCGGCGCGGACGCAAACGAAAATTTGCTAAAAAATCTAACCGAAAAAACGCGCGGTTATTACGAACAGGCGAGAGAAACCGAAGACATCGCGCTCAAACTCAAACTTTTTCTCGAAAAAGTCGGCGCACCCGACATTTCAAATCTGAAACTTCGGGCGGCGAACGACGCGAATCTTTACGACATTTACGCGAGCGGCGAAAATTCGTTTTTCGGTTCAAATTTTTCGTTCGTCGGACGCTACAAAAAACCGCAAATGCAAACCATAAATTTTTCGGCAAACTTCGGAGCGCAAAACATAAATCTTTCGCGTGAAATCGCTCTGCCGGAATTTGACGAAACGCATTCTTTTCTGCCGCGAGTTTGGGCGCGGGCGCGGGTGAACGCGCTTTTGCAATTGATGAATCGGAGCGGCGAGCGCGAAGATTTTATCGCGGAGATCATTCGCTTGTCGGAAAAATACAAATTCGTTACCGATTACACGGCGTTTATAGCCGCGCCGCGCGCGCTGCTTCGTCCGCGTCTGATTCAGCCGGGCGATCCGGTAATTCGCGTGAAAACCGACGAATCAATCACGGAGGTTTTCGCCGTTTTGCCGTTCGGCGAAACTTTGCCGCTCAAGTTTTTAGAAGCCGAAGGCGTTTGGGAAACACGGTTTCTCGCGCCCGTGTGGATGACCGACGGAACGTATAAATGCCGCTTGCTTCTGACCGACCGCAACGGAAACGGTTACGCGGAAGAAAAATCGTTTGTCGTGGACAGTCGCGCACCGAAGGTAAAAATCAATCTCGAAAAACAAATCTTTCGGGCGGGCGACGAAATGAACTTGAATGTTTCCGCCGACGGCGACACGAATCGTTTGAATGCCAGACTTTACGGCGCAAAACCCGTTCAATTGTTCTGGTCGAATCAAGAAAAAGCGAACGTCGGAAAACTGCGAATTCCCGAAAATCTCGCATCGGGAAAATATACTCTGAGCGTTTCGGCGGAAGATTTCGCGCACAATCAGACGACGGAAGAAGTGCGAATTGAAGTGTTGGGAAAATGAAGAAGTGAAGCCACAGATAGGCACAGATAAACGCAGATAGAAATATGAAGATAAAAATATTAGCCGCGAAAAGCTACAAAACAGCACAAAATAAAAACAGGAAAAATTTGCGTTTATCTGTTTTTCTCTGCTTTTTTATTTCTTTGTTTTCAGGTTTTTTGTTCTTAAACGGCGGAGAGTTTGCACCCTTACTAACGCGCGGGTTTCCGCCTTTTTTGCAAAAAGTTTCCGCTGAAGAGTCCGCAAACGAAATTGAAAACGCGCTTTTCACGCGGCAGGAATTTTTCGGCGCGGACACGATTGTGCCTTTGCCGACTTCTGAAGCGCGGGCAAAAATCGGCGAACTTTACGAACGTCAGCCTAACAATCCGAATATTCTCGAAAAGCTCGCCGCACTCGACGAAAAACTTTCGCGTTTTGACGAAGCGGAAAATTTTACAATTCGACTCGCGGAAATTGATTCGGCAAAAAATGAAAACTTAGCCGCGTTTTATCATCGCCGCGCACAGTTTGAAAAAGAAGCCGCGACGCTGCGAAAAATTCTTTTTTCGATTGATGTGGAAAAACGCGCCGCCGTTTTTGAAAAACTGA
This sequence comes from Acidobacteriota bacterium, assembly GCA_030855875.1. GTDB lineage: Bacteria > Acidobacteriota > Blastocatellia > Pyrinomonadales > Pyrinomonadaceae > SXVE01. The sequence continues at coordinate 382 of JALYQJ010000563.1, read as the reverse complement.
TTGATTTGGCGCGGATTCACGATTTGAAAAATTACCTCGACGCGGATTTTTACGCGGAAGTCGCCCGTGAAAACACGGACGTTTATACGATTTTTGAGAAACTGATTGACAATCTGACCGAAGAAAAAAATTATGCGGAAGCGTTAAATTTCGCGCGTCGGGCGAAAGCGCAATTTCCAGAAAACGGCGGCGTTTTGCTTGAAAAGGAAATTGATATTCTGCTCGAAATGAACAAACCGCGCGAAGCCGAAGCAATTTATCGGGCGGCGTTCGATCCGTTCTGGTCGGAAATTGAGGCGCAGAAGTTTTACGATTTTCTGAACCGGCAGGATCGGCTTCGCGCTTACGGCGCGGAAATCAGAGCCGCGTTCAAAAAAAATCC
>JALYQJ010000562.1 GCA_030855875.1 Acidobacteriota bacterium | reverse complement strand
ATAAATTGAACTCCCCGCGCAGATTTTCCAACTCGGTTTCGAGCGTTGTCAGACGTTCATTGTCCGCTTGTTTCGAGCCGGAACTCGAAACCTCTTTGGCGTAAGCCGAAACGTCTATTTCGCCCGAAAGAAGGTGCGCGTAACGGACTTCTTTCTGTCCGGCTTGGCGTTCGAGTTTGACGACGAGCGGTTCTTCGCGCCGCATCAGATTATCGAGCGTTTCGCTGACTTCGCCCAAGCCGGTAAAATCGTAAAGACGGTCGGTGCGTCCGCGCAGCTCGCCCAAAGTCTGCGCTCCGCGAAGCAGCAAAACGCAGATGACGGCGACTTCCGACGGTTCGAGTTCGTAAACCGACGGCAACATATGTTTGTATTTCGGAACGCGGCTCGTGCTGCCGTAAAAAACATAGACGAGATTTTTATCGCGCAGATTTTCCAGCGTGCGCGTGACAGTTTCTTCGTCAAACGAAACGACCGGATCGCGGTTCGATTTTTGATTACACGCGGCGGTTAAAGCGTTTAAGGTCAGCGGGTAATATTCGGGCGTGGTCAGTTGTTTTTCGACCAGCGCACCGACGATTCGGGCTTCGACTTCGGTTAATTTTTCTGTCGTATTCACGTTTTACAGCTTAACGCATTTTCCGCCTGATGTTGAGTGATTTACAATAAAAAAAGCGTGAAAATATTAGTGGCGCGTTCGGCGCGGGACATCGAAACGGCTTACGAGCGACTTTCTACGGCGACGGAAATCGGCTGCGATACGGAAACTTCTTCGCTTTCGCCCAAACACGGCAGGCTTTTCTCCGTGCAGTTTTCCGACGGTGACTTCAATGTTTTAGTCCCGATTTCCGAAGGCGTTGCGCCCGGAAAACTTTCGCTGATTTTAGAAAATCCAAGCATTACGAAAATCTTTCACAACGCGAGATTCGATCTGGATTTTTTGCGCGAAAACGGCTTTTCCATTCACAACGCATTCTGCACAATGATTGCCGAAAAAGTTTTGACCAAAGGCGCGAACCAATCAGCCTCGCTCGCCGAAACGCTTTACCGTTATTTCGCGGTTGATCTGGACAAATCGCAGCGGGCAAAATTTAATCGAAACTGGAACGGTATCTGGACGAGCGAGTTAGTTGATTACGCCTTGAGCGATGTCGTTTATCTGCCGCGCCTGATGCGCGAACAAGTTTTGTGGATCGAGCGGCTCGGTTTGACCGGCGTATTTAATGAAAAGATGGCGCAACTAAAATAGTCTAAAGGCTTTTTTGCTCAATCGCACGTCAAAAGAATGAGATTGTTTTTCAAAATCTAATCAGCAATGAAATTTTTTCAATTTATCATTTTCAGTTTTTTACTGGCGTTCGCCGGGCAGACTGCTTTTGCACAGCGGCAGAGCGTTCTTATTGCTCCGCAGACAACCGACGCGAACATTACGACCAACTTAAATAATCATTACGTTTCGTTAAATCGCAGTGTCGCGCAGAAAAATCAGCTTTTTTTGTTTTTTCCGGGAACCGGCGGCGTGGCGTTTAATTACCAACAAGTAAACAACACGGCGGCTGATTTGGGTTTTCACGCCGTCAATTTAACTTATCCGAATGATGAAGCCGTCAACACTTTGTGCGGCGGGCTGAATACCAATCTCGATTGTTACGGGAATGTGCGTCTGGAAACGAAAGACGGCGTTGACCGTTCAAATCTGGTCAGCGTCAATCGCGCGAATTCAATCGAAAACCGGCTTATCAAATTGCTGATTTATTTGCGGAACACCGCTCCGAATCAGGATTGGGGACAATTTTTGCTGAACGACAATTCGATAAACTGGTCGAAAATCATTACGTCGGGACATTCGCAGGGCGGCGGACACGCCGCAATTATCGGGCGTTATCACTCGGTCGTCCGCGTCGTGATGTTTGCCGCGATGGATTTTAACGGGGCGACCAACGCGGTTGCCAATTGGATTGCCTTGCCGAACAGCACCCCGAATGCGACCGCGCCCGACAAATTTTTCGGCTTTTCTCATCAGCGCGACGAAATGGTCAACTACACGCTTCTTTCAAACAGAATCTGGACGGCTTTCGGGATGAACAATTTCGGCGCGATAAGAAATGTTGACGCGGCAGATCCGCCGTATAACAACACGCATTCTTTGACGAGCAATGCCGAATGCGCGAATTTTCACGGCTGTATCGCGACTGACGCACGACTGGTCTATCAAAACGGAATTCCCGTTTATAAACAGGTCTGGGAATATCTCTTCTCAAACACGACCTCGCCGCTCAGTTTGGCTTCGATTCAATTCTTGCGAAATGAGCAAACGGTCGCCCGTCCGGCAGTCGGACGGACGATCAAATCGTATCGAATTTCGGTGCAGGGAAACGGCTTTGACGCGCAGACGCGGGTTTTGGTGAACGGCACAGAAACCGAAACGGAATTTGTCAGCGCAACCGAGCTTCAAGCAAAACTTCCGGCGGGAAAATTCGGCGGCATCGGGCTTTCAACAGTGCAGGTTCGCACACCAAGCGGTCAAGTTTCAAATCTGCTTACCTTCTGAAAAAAGACTAGTGAACAGATTATCCTCGAACGTCGCGGCGGACGAATTTTGTTTTATTCGGAGACCATAGACGCTTCGGACGCGAGAGTTAAATCGGCGTTTGAATTCCTTAAACCCGCCCGCGTTCGGTTTCGCCGTTTTGATGTCGAACAAAAACAACTCGCCGTCTTTGCCGCGCACGAAAACATCAATCTTCGTCGGCTTAACCTTTATCATTTCTCCCGCGCGGCAAACGGCTCTGATGCGTTCGATTTCGCCCGCTTTGTCGGGCGACCCTTGCGCGGCGGTCAAATCGGTCATTATCGTTTGAATCACCTGAAACGCGCCCGCGCTGATATATTCGCCCGCCTTCTCTTGCGCCTTCGCGTCCGCAAAATTTGACTTCGCCAGCGCGACCGCAACCGGCTCAAAAATGCTCGTCCCGAAATTCGTGTTGAGCGAATGAATAAACGAATACAACGCCAGACGGTCTGTGCCGAGCAATCTGGTATGAAAAGGCATCGCGGCAGGTTCGCGCCTTGTATTTGAGAAACTTATTTCTCAAAGCCGTTCGCAATACGTTTTCAATGTCGGTTATTTGTGATTGAGCAAGTGCCATAAATTCAGATTGTATTTTGTGCTGTCCCGTTAGGGACAATTGTTAATAGCCCAACGATTCATCGTTGGGAACAAATCGAACAAACAATACAGTCCCGTAAGGGACGAAAGAAAATATCAATCAAAAATATATCGCTCGTCATATTCGATGTCGTGCTTTTTCAAAAAAGCCAGAAATTCAGTTTTAAAATCCATTTTCCCGTGATGCTCGGCTTGATGATTAATATATTCAGTAGTTCTCTCAATATCGCTAATTCCGATTGAAAACGCGCCGTAACCTTCCTGCCACGCGAACATATGACTTTTCGGAAATGTTTCGTGAATCCATTTCGACGAGCCGCCCTTTATCAACTGCATCGCTTTTGAAATACTGATTGTCGAAGGCATCGAAATTAAAAGATGAACGTGGTCATCAACGCCGCCCGCCGATAGTAATTTGATTTTGTTTTCCCGTGCAATGCCGCCGATATATTGAAATAGACGCGGTTGGAGTTCGGGCGTAATCATCGGACGGCGTTCTTTGGTGCTGAAAACGCAGTGCATCAGTTGGCTGATAAATGAATGTGACATTTTGAATTGTGTGTTTCTTTCGTCCCTTGCGGGACTTGAACTTTTGTTTGCCTTTTACCCAACGATAAATCGTTGGGCTATTAACGAATGTTCCTACGGAACGGAAAACATAAAATCACAAGCCGATTGAATATCTTAATTCTTTCAGATTCTTTTCCGCCGAATATAAATCGCCGGAATTTTAGGAGAGATTTTCCTGTTTCTCAGTTTCAATTAAATAAATCTTGAGTGTTTCGTGTCTGTCTTGTCTGTATTTGCCATCCTTGAAAATCATTTGGTTGAATATTTTTATTGCGGATTTGTGATTCTTGATTCGATTTAACAATTCTGATTCTTTATCAAATAATTCGATTTCTGAAAATAAATTCCAGCGCGAAAGTATTTCTCTGTATTTTTGCGGATTATCAAGTTTGTTTTGTTGCTCGTTCAAAAAATTATATTCGTTCAGAAACTGAACGGTGGCAATAGAATTTATAATATCCAAAATTTGTTCCATCGTATCCGCTTCGCTAGACAATTTATTCCACAATTCTCTCGCTAACAAAATTTCTTCAGGAGCAAAAGATTTATTCAAATTAATAACGGATTTGGTGAATCTTTCTTTATCGAATCCGGTTGCCGAATCTTTGCTTGTCGGGTCAAATGGAAATCCGAGAAAAAAAGAAATTTTGTGATTGGGATATTTATTGAATAAAGCGGCTTTGCCTTCTAAAATTTTCTGTTTTTCTCCGCGCGAACCACCCGAATTCGGTTTGACGGTTTTCAGTTCAATCGCCGTGATATTTACGCCGTCGTCAATAAAAACGTCTGCCGAAAAATCCATCGCATTTATCAATTCGGTTTCATCAAAGGCGAAAATCAAATTATCTTCTTCGAGCAAGTTCGGTTTGGTTGTTTTGTTGCTTAAATTAGCTGTGATTTCACTGATATTTTCTCTCTGCTTTTTGGTTATCTTTAGATTGCCAAGTTTGCCGGAAGTATATTCTCTTTTTTCGCCATCGCTTAAAATGAAGGCGACGTTTTCAAAAAAGTTTTGTCCGATTGTTGTGCTTAAACCGTTTGCCCAACTTTCCAAGGTGATTTTTTTAGTTGATTCATTACGAAGTGAAGTTAAAAATGTGTCGGTAAATTTTTCTCTTTGATGACAATTAATAGCTTCAACTATTTCCTCTATTTGCAGATATAAAGGTTCGATAATCTCGATTGCTATTAATTCTTTTTGAGGTTCTGTAATCATAAAAATTCAGTCTCTAACTTTTATAAACCAACTGAATATCTTAAATCTTTCAAATTCTTTTCAGCGGAATATAAATCGCCGATATTTTCGGATTTTATATGTTTGTAGCGATTATGAAAATCCAAAGTATCAATTACTTGCCCAAACCTCTTCGGCGTGTCTGAAATTATATATAAACCGACGTTATTATAATCAATCAAAGTTGACAATCTGCCAACGCCCGACCAAGTTCCGGTTGACATCTCGACTTCAAAAGCGTTTTCGGGAATGAGATGTTTTCCTTTCTCACGAAACCAAATGACATCAATCTTTCGCAATAGATCGTAATTGGAAAATTGCAGTTCGGGACATTTTGTTAAAGTTGAAATCTCTCCTAATTCCACATCGTTAAACTTTTTCGATTTGTCGGGGCAAAATGTATGAAAGCCGCGAATGTTTCCAATTTCGATTAATCTACCTTGAATTACTGAGTGCAAACTTTCTTCGACGGTGTTTTGAGTTGCCGAATATTTGTAAGGTTTTAATAGCAATTCCCAAGCGTTAATGAATTCTGTGCAATCAAATCTATTACCTCGCCCTGAAAGCGCAATTGTTAGATTTTGGTCAATGTTGATTTTATATTCGCCGTTTCTGTCGTGGCTTATGTTTGGCAAAGCCTGAAATAAAACTTTCGCGGGGATAATTATAATTTGCTCAATCGAACCGCAGACGAAAGCGATAAAAGGATTGTCCAAATTGTTCATTTCTTCGGCGGTCAGATAATTCAATCCGAAAAAATATTTACCTGTTTTGCCTTCGGTCGCGGCGCGAACTAAAACATTAGCTTCGGCGATTTTGTATGTTCTCGATTTCAGAACTTTAATCGGCTCAATGTTAGCTTGAAATTGTTTCGCCACTTGTAAGAATTCATCGGCGAGCGATTCAGCAGCAGATTTTGAAATCATTGGCTTACCTCATCAATTGCAGTTTTGAGTGAAATATTAACGGCTTCCCACAAACCATTTTCAACCATTTTCGTTAGTTGAGCAATTTCTTCATCGTTCAAACTTCTTCCGATTCGTTCTTGAGCAGTTTCCTGCACGAATCGTTTATCAATCCAATAAATTAACTCGTCTGAGTTTATCTGTTCCATAGTTTTCAGTTGAGATGAGGGTAAAGATTGTATTTGTCGTTTGCCACGAGGAAAACGTCGAAATCTTCGGCGAGAAAGCGGCGGCAGTTGTTCAGGACGTTGGCGATGCCTTGGGCGTAATCGGCTTGCGCTTGTTTGGATTGTTTTTTGGCAAGCGCGCCGATTTCCTCCCAGTCGCGGCGTTCAAAGCCGAAAAGGTCGTAGGCGTAGGCGTGCTGTTCGTGGTAATCAATCAAACCGACATACGGCGGGCTGGAGAAAAT
>JALYQJ010000492.1 GCA_030855875.1 Acidobacteriota bacterium | reverse complement strand
CCGAGCGTTACTTCGTCTTCCAAAACGGTCGGATGCGTTTTGCCGGAAACGTGAATAATCGAACCGTCCTGAATATTCGTCCGCTCGCCGACGCGAATATAATTGACATCGCCGCGAAGAACGCAGTTATACCAAACGCTCGATTCCGCGCCGATTTCCACGTCGCCGATGATAACGGCGTTTTCGGCGATAAACGCTGTCTCGTGAATTTTCGGATGAAGATTCTGGAAGTTTTTAATCATATTCACAACACAAAGCCGGATTAACGATTTCTTCGCGCAGATTCACACTTTAAGCTAATTTTAACAAGAATTGGAGTTTTCCAAAAAATCGTGTCAAACTTTTCTCAACCGATATTACAAAAGGGAGTTTAATTCAAATGTCAAAAAATCCGAAAATTTTAGCTTTCGCCGGAAGTTTGCGCGAAAAATCATATAACCGGCGAGTCTTAAAAACAGCGATTCGCGGTGCTGAAAGTGCAGGCGCACAAGTCACCGAGATTGATTTGCGCGATTATGCGATGCCGATTTACAACGCCGACATTCAAGAAAAAGACGGCTTTCCCGAAAATGCCGAAAAACTGCAAAGACTTCTGCTCGAACACGACGGACTGCTGATCGCTTCGCCCGAATACAACGCTTCGTTGCCCGCCGCTTTGAAGAATGTGATTGACTGGACTTCGCGGGCGAACGGCGATATTAAGTTGGGACAAACTTTCAAAGGAAAAGTCGCGGCGATTATGACGGCTTCGCCCGGCGCGTTCGGCGGTATTCGCTGTCTCTCGCATCTGCGCGACGTTTTAACGATTTTGCTCGTCAACACTCTGCCGTCGGAAATCGCGGGCGGCAAAGTTCACGAAATGTTCGACGGCGACGGCGCGGAAATGACCGACGAAAAGATGAAAAAGATTTTGGAAAATTTAGGCGCGTCGCTGGTTGATTTGCTTCGCAAAACGCACGGGGAAGTTGAAACTGTAAAAAGCGCGACATCGGATATTAGCAATAAACAATGATTGATTTAAGAAGCGACACAGTTACAAAACCGACCGCGCAAATGCGGAAGGCGATGGCGGAAGCGGAAGTCGGCGACGACGTTTACGGCGAAGACCCGACGGTGAATCTTTTGCAGTTAAAAGCCGCCGAGATTTTCGGCAAAGAAGCCGCACTGTTTTGTCCGACCGGCTCGATGGGCAACCAAATCGCCGTTAAACTCCATACAAAACCGGGCGATGAAATTATTATCGAAGAACGCGGACATATTTACAATTGGGAATTGGGAATGCCCGCGATTGCGGCGGGTGTCACGATTCGCTCCGTTCGCGCCGCGAACGATAACGGAATGCTAACTTGGGCGGAAATCGAAACGGCTCTGCACATTAATCAGCCTTATTATTCTTGCCCAACTGGATTGATCTGTCTCGAAAACACGCATAATTTCGGCGGCGGAAGCGTGATGAGCGCGGCGGATGGCGCGGAGATTTGTCAAAACGCGCACGATTTAAATTTGCCGGTTCATCTTGACGGCGCGAGAATCTTTAATGCTTCGACGGCTTTGAACGAATCGGTTGCCGAACTGACAAAAGGGGTTGATTCGGTGCAGTTTTGTTTGTCGAAAGGTTTGGGTGCGCCGGTCGGTTCGATGCTTCTGGGCGACAAAGATTTTATCGCGGAAGCCAGAGTTTGGCGCAAACGATGCGGCGGCGGAATGCGTCAAGCCGGAATCCTCGCGGCGGCAGGTTTAATCGCGCTCGAAGAATCGCCGAAGCGTTTGCACGTTGACCACGAAAACGCCAAAAGATTGGCGCAAGGCGCGGCAAATATAAAAGGCGTTTCGATTGACGCGGAAAAAGTGCGGACGAACATCGTGATTTTCGACGTTTCGGCGACGGGCAAAACCTCCGCCGATATTTGTGCAAAATTAAAAGAACACGAAATTTTAGCGTCGCCGTTCGGCAAAGCGATTCGGATGGTGACACATTATGATGTAAGTCGTCAAGATATTGAAAAAACCTTGCAAACTCTTTCTTCCATTATTTAGTTTCGGTCAACTTTCCTGCCGATAAAACAATTGAAATAAGTTAAACCGCTGGCGACACACTCGTTACAGCGGTTTTTTCTTTCTCACCGAATGCGGATTATTTAATGCTTGGGAAACCTCCCGTTAATTTGGTTTTCATCTGCCTTCTTTAAACTAGCCCATTAAAGTTCACAAATCAGCGAGGGTTCGGATAAATCCGAACCGGCGTTTGTTTTGGAAATTTAAGATTCACCCGATTTATAACAAAAAAATTCAGAGGACTAAAATTTTATGAGCAGAAATATTCGTCTGGCAAACGCATTCTTCTTTGTTTCGACACTTATTTTTACCGTGCTGATGTTGAGCAACGCGGCATTCGCCCAATTTGAAACCGCCACTGTTCTCGGCTCGGTGCGTGACCCGAACGACGCGGCGATTCAAAACGCCGATGTCGTCTTGAAAAATACCGCCACCGAAATCACGCAGACGGCGACAACTGATCAGAACGGCGATTATCAATTCGCCAATGTTCGCATCGGAATTTACCAAATTATTATCGAGGCGAACGGCTTTAATCGCACCGTCGCCGAAAATATCAATGTTACGGTTAATGCCCGTCAGCGGGTTGATTTGACTTTGCAGGTGGCGACGGCGAGCGAAACCGTGACCGTCACCGATGCGGCGAACGCGCTACAGACTGATTCGAGCGAACTCGGTCAAGTCGTTCAGCGCAGACAAATTATTGCGCTGCCTTTAAACGGACGGAGTTACGCCAATCTCGCGCTGCTCGCGCCCGGCGTGCGCGAATCGCACACGAACAGTTCAATCGGCGGCGGCGGGCGCGAAGCCGCTTTTAACGTCAACGGTTTGCGGGCGACGATGAACAATTTTCTGCTCGACGGCATTGACAACAACGCTTACGGGACGAGCAACCAGAGTTTTTCGAGTCAAGTCGTGCAGGTTTCGCCGGACGCAATCGCCGAATTCAAAGTGCAGACGAATACTTACAGTGCGGAATTCGGACGAAGCGGAGGCGCGGTGATTAACGCTTCGTATCGCACGGGAACAAACGGTTTTCACGGTTCGGCGTGGGAGTTTAACCGCAACACGGTTTTGAACGCGGTCGGATTTTTCAAACCGCTCGGCGGCGCGAAACCGCCGCTCAACCGCAATCAATTCGGTTTTACGTTTGGCGGTCCGATTATCAAAGACCGCACGTTTTTCTTCGGAGATTACGAAGGTTTTCGTCAAGTCCAGAAAAATTTGGTTTATTCAAATCTGCCGACGCTCGCCCAGCGTCAAGGCATTTTGAGTATCGCCGTGCGAAATCCGCTGACCGGAATCGTTTACGCGCCGGGAACGTCGATTCCTCTGACCGCGTTCGCGCAGAAGGTTTTAAGCGAATTACCCGCGCCGAATCTGACTGGCGTTCCGGGCGCGAATTATCAGGAACTGGTTTTAAATCGCAATTTTAACGACAAATACAACGTCCGCGTTGACCACAAATTTAACGATAATTTCAGTATTTTCGGACGTTGGAGCTATCGCAAATCGAACGCTTTTGAAGCTCCGAATATTCCCGGACCGTCGGGCAGCAATCAAAATGGTTTTGTGGATATTTTAAATCAGCAGTTTGTCGTTGGCACGACTTACGCATTTGAAAACGCTTCGGTTTTGGACGTGCGTTTTTCGCGCTCGAAAATTGACGCCGGAAAACGTCCGCCGCTGACGGGCGGCGCGAGCGTCTTTGAACTTTACGGAATTACCGGATTGCCAACCGACCCGGAAGTCAGCGGCGGTCTGACGACGCAAACCATCGCCGGATTTTCGCAGCTCGGACGACAGGCGACCAATCCGCAGTTTCAAAATCCGACGAACAACGACCTCCGCGCCAGTTACGGTTTTCTGCGCGGGCGGCACAGTTTGAAATTCGGTTATGAACATCTCGCCGTCAACACTGAAGTTCAGGACACGAATCCGCTGCTCGGACTCGACACTTACAGCGGACAATTCAGCACGACGGGCGGCGCGAACAACTTAAATAATTTAGCGGATTTCTTTTTCGGTCTGCGAAGTCAATACGAATTAGCCGATCTGACAATCGCGCAAATGCGCCAGCGGTTTCATTATGCTTACGTTCAGGACGATTTTAAGGTCAATCGCAAACTGACGCTCAATCTCGGTTTGCGCTACGAATTCGGAACGCCGTATTACGAAAAGGAAAATCGTCTGTCGAATTACGACCCGGTTTCAAATTCGATTCTGCTGGCAAGCGACGGTTCGCTTTACAATCGCAGTCTGGTTGACCCGGACTACAACAATTTCGGTCCGCGACTCGGATTTGCTTACAACGTCTTTGAAAAGACCGTCATTCGCGGCGGTTACGGTGTCGGTTACAATTATCTGAATCGTCTGGGAAGCGCGAACATTTTGGGAACGAATTTTCCGATTATCACCCGCGCCGCCGTTGCTCAAGGCGCACCGAATGCGACGACTAATCCGCTGTGCGCCGGTAATACCTTCGCTTCCAATTGTTTCCGCGCAACGCAGCAGGGTTATCCGACGAGCGGCTTGCCGAACAACGTCACGCTGTATATTCCGCGCGATATTCAAACGGCGAGCGTCCAGAATTGGCAGCTTTCCGTGCAGCAGGAAATTTTCGGAAATATGGTTCTCGATGTCGCCTACGTCGGAAATAAGGCGAAAAATTTAGTGATTCTTGCCGACTTAAATCAAGCGCGTCCGCTGTCCGTTGCGGAATTTGCTTTGCCCGCTGCCCAGCGTCCTTCATTGCAGGCGCGTCGTCCGATTGTCGGTTTCGGCACGATTTCGTCGGTTCTGCCCGAAGGTTTTTCGAGCTACAATGCTTTGCAGGTGAAACTCGAACGCCGTTTCAGTCAGGGACTTTATTTTTTGAATTCGTTCACCTGGTCGAAAGCATTGGACAACGCTTCGCAGGTTTTGGAAGAGCCGAACGGCAACACCGGAACGCCGCAGAATGTTTATGACATCGCCAACGACAGAGGTATCGGAGCTTATGACCAGCCTTTTAACAACACGACGAGTTTTGTTTTTGATTTGCCGGTCGGACGCGGACGCTGGCTCGGCGACAATATGAATCCCGTTCTCGACGCTTTCATCGGCGGTTGGACGCTGAGC
>JALYQJ010000491.1 GCA_030855875.1 Acidobacteriota bacterium | reverse complement strand
CTACTACCGTGCCGACGTTGCGAATGAGAAACGGCGATTTTAGCGAATTGCTCAATACCAGTGACCCAAATGTTGCGCGAATCAATGGCGGAAATCCGGTGTTGATTTATGATCCGCGCCAACCGTCATCTACCCGCACCGCCTTTGCCGGCAACATCATTCCGCAATCGTCAATTGACCCGGCAGGTTTTGCGATTTTGCAGCGCTATCCGCTGCCGACGCGAGCCGGTATTTTGAGAAATTATGATGCGTCCGGTATTAAACCAACCGACACTAAGCAATTTACAATCAAAACCGATTTTGTTTTGACGAGCAAGCAGCGTCTGACGGTGAGCTATTCCCGGCGCGACACCGAAAGATTTGCCGGTGATTTTCCGATTCTGCCATTACCGTTTACAAACCAGGGCGTTTTCGCGCAGAACTTTAAATCGAATATCGCCCGCGTTCAACACGACTACACTATTACATCGAACCTCCTCAATCACTTAAACATCGGCTACACTTTTTTCGATGTCGCAAACGCCAACACGACCAGCGGATTTAATACTTCTTCGCTCGGATTTCCGGTGAATGCCACGCAGAATGTCGCGTTTCCGCGGATTGGATTTCCAGGTTACGGTTCTAACGATCCGCGCAACGTCCAGGACATCGGCTCTTCATTTTTTGACGACCAAATCCGCGACGGAACTTTTGAAATCGGCGATTTCGTAACGTTTGTCACCGGACGGCAAACCTTTAAGTTCGGCGCCAATGTTCGCTTTGCACAATTTAACGTCCGTCAAGACATTGATCCGGGCGGTTCGTTCAATTTCCGCAATGATCAGACGGCTTCAGATGTGTGCGGAAATTGCGGTTATCCGATTGCCAGCTTAATTACGGGCGCGACCGAGTTCGCTTTTAATTCCAACAACTCGATTGACCCGGCTTTTCGTCAATTGACGCAAAGTTATTTTATTCAGGACGATATTAAGCTAACCCGAAGGCTGACGGTGAATGTCGGACTTCGTTATGATTTGCCGGGCTTGAGAACCGAAGCTAAAGACCGGTTTCGTACTTTTGATCCCGATGTGATTAATCCGGCAATCGGTCGGCGCGGCGCATTAGTCGGCGCGGGCGGACAAGGCGGTCTGCAAGCCGAAAACCGCACTCTGGCAAAAAGCGACAGATCGAATATCGGTCCGCGGCTCGGCGCAGCATATTCGCTGGATAATAAAACCGTCGTTCGCGGCGGCATCGGACTTTATTACGCGCCGGTTTTATACGGCACGAACGGCGGCGGCGACATCAATACCGGCACTATCGGCTACAATACCACCGGACAATTGTTTACGCCTGACGGACGCAACGCGCGTTTCTTTTTATCGAGTTTCCCAAGTATTCCGACGACTGATCCGAACAGCCAGTTTGTTTTTTTTGATACAAATGAAGAAACCAGAAATAGACTTGGCATTCCGATTCTGGCGTTCGGTCAATTCGGTAACGGCTTCCGAACGGGGCGAACGCTGCAATATACAATTGACGTGCAGCGCGAATTGCCCTTTAACCTGGTTGCTTCCGTCGGTTATATTGGACACCGCGCCGACCGTCTGCGCTCAAACTTCGGACGACCGAATGCGCTCACGCTCGATCAACTTAAACTCGGTAATGAAATTTTGAGAACGAATATTAACGCGGTTTCACCTCAACAACGTGCGTATGCAGCAAGCGTTGGAGTAGCAATTCCGGCAAATGGCAATGCAGTTTATCCCGGATTTGCGGGAGGAAGGGCTACTGTCGCGCAGGCTCTGCGACCGTTTCCGCAATACGGGCGAGTGACGGATATTTTAGAAAGCGAAGGCGAGAGCGACTATAATGCCCTGCAGCTTAAAGTTGATCGGCGTTTTTCGCAAGGCTTCCAGTTCGGCGCGTCATATACTTTTTCCCGTTTGATCCAGAATGCTTCCGAAGATATTCTGGGCGGTTCGCCGCTCGACGGAGTTTTGCAAAATCCATACGACCTCGAAGGACTGAAAACCGTTTCGCCGACGCATTCGCCGCACGTTTTTGTCACCAACTTTTTGGCGGAAATACCGTTCGGCAAAGGCAAGCGGTTTCTGGATAAAGGCGGCATCGTCAATGCGCTGCTCGGCGGTTTTCAAGTTTCGGGCATTTTCCGAATTCAACAGGGAACACCGCTTGTTTTCTCGCTCGACCCTGAGCCGGGCAGTTTTCTGGAACTTGCCGGAATTTTTGGCAGACTGCGTCCGAATTTGACCGGACAACCGATTGCAGCAACTACACGAACACCGGTTTTGGCTCCGGCGGGAGGCGTAAATGGTGTTATTCCGGGAAGATTTATTGTTCTCAATCCCGCCGCCTTTGCCGCGCCGCCGAGATTCAACGCGGCTCCGCCGTTTATCGTCGACGGAGCGGTCAATCCGGCGTATGCGGCTTATTATGCCGATCCGACCAGATTTTTCGGCACTGCTCCGCTCGTCAATACGGATATTCGCTCCGACCGATTTTATACGGCGGATATGAGTATTCTAAAGAAAACGCGCTTTACCGAAACGATAGCATTTGAAATCGGCGCGGAATTTTTTAATGTCTTTAATCAGGTTCTTTATGCGCCGCCCGATACTTTTCTCGGACGACAAGAAGGTGCTTTGGGAAATATTAATCGGACAAACACCAATGTCGGTTCCGAACTTTTCACGTCGAGACTCGGTAACGCCGGCAACCGCGTTGTTCAACTGAGGGCGAGACTTATTTTTTAACTCTTGACCCTTGCCGACTGAAAATACGGCGCGGAGAATGTTGCAAAGCAGTTTCCGCGCCGCTTTTAACTAAAGAAATCTTAAAAAATCTGCCAATGCGTTACGAGTGGGAGAAAAACACAAAAAATTTAATCGCAGCAATTATCTTTTTGTGTTTTTGCTTCAACATCAGTTTGGCGCAAACAAAATCTTCCGCTGTTAATACTCAAAAAATCGAGAAACTGCTGGCGGAATCCGTCGCGGCTTTTCAGACTGGAGATTTCATTCGGACGAAAGCAATTTTGCGGGAAGTTTTTTCAATCGCGCCGCGCAATCAGGCGGCGAACACTTTAGCGGGCATCGTTGCCGATAAGGAAAACGATTTAGCAAAAGCGGAAAAACATTTTGCGCTGGCGGCGAAAACTGCGCCGAACGCGCCGGAGACGAGAAATAATTACGGAGCTATTTTGCTGCGGTTGGGACGCAAAAAAGAAGCTGCCAAAGAGTTTACGGCTTCGCTTGCCGCGAGTCCGAAGCAACTTAGCGCACTTGTCAATCTGGCGCAAATACGAATAGCCGAAGGCGATTTAGCGACCGCCCGCGAGTTGTTCGGCAAAGCCAAAACAATCGCTCCCGACGCGGAAATTTTACGCGCTCTCGTGACGATTTCTCTGGAATTACGCGAGAAGAACCGCGCCGCCCAAGAATTTAAGGAATACGTCGCCGCGCTAAAAGCGGAATCCGCGTCGTCCGGGACGAACGACAAAATACGTGACGTTTCACTTGCCGAAGCATTGCTGGCGGGTGATTTGCCGAATGAAGCCCGACAAGAATTGGAATCGGTTCTCGCAAATGAAAATCAAAATGTCAACGCGCTGATTTTGTTGTCGAAAATTTTTGTGCAGCAGAAAAATATCGCTGCCGCCGGGCGGCTTCTCGAATCGGCGGTTGCGGGCGGTTTGGACGATGCGAAAATTTATCTGGCATTGGCGGAGGTTTACGAAGCGGGCGGCTACCCGGAAAACGCGATTCCGGCGATGCGGCGGGCGATTGAAAAAGAACCTAAAAACGATTTTTACCGCAGCCGATACGGTTTGTTGCTGGTCAATTCAAAAGCTCCGGCAGCGGCGTTGGTGCGCGTCGAAGAAGCGTTGAAAGAATTTCCCGATTCAGCGTCGCTGTGGTTCGCGCTCGGCATCGCGCAGTTTGACGACAATAAAATTTCCGAAGCTCAAAAAGCGTTTGAAAAGGCTTTATCAATTGATCCGAAACTCATTCCGGCACTGGCTTATTTGGGTGCGGTATTCGTCGAACAGGCGCGATACGCTGATGCCGTGAAAATTTACGAACAGGCAATCGAGCTAAACGGTAAGGTTGCACTGCTGCATTATTTAATGGGCGATACGCTGTTGAAAATGACGAGCATTGACGACCGGCGCATCGAAGCCGCGCTCAAACGAGCCGCCGAACTCGATACGAATTTGACATCGGCGAACATTACGCTCGGCAGACTTTACGTTCGTCAATCGCGCTGGACGGAAGCCGCTGTTTTTCTGGAACGGGCGGCGAAACTCGAACCTGACCGTGCCGAAACTTTTTATCAGCTCGGACGAGTTTACGCGCGGCTCAAGCGGACGGACGAATCAAAAACGACTTTGGAGAGATTTAAACAATTAAACGATACGCAAAAACAGCAAAAGGAAGTTGACCGCCGCGAACTCGTCCGGCGGCTTGCCAATGTTCGTTTTTGAAGGAGTATAAAAATGAAAAATTATTTAATTGTCGGCATAATTACAATCGCCGCGCTTGGTTTCGGCGGTGCAAAAATTCGGGCGCAGGAAGCAAAGTCTTCACCGACGGCAACCCAAAACAAACCGCAGTATGAAGAATGGAGCGACGATTTTACCGGCGACAAACTTGACGGAAAAAAATGGGAAAAATACACATTTGAAGGTGGTTCGGGCGGCAAACTCGAAGTCAAAGACGGCTCGGTTCAGATTCGCAGCGCGGGTAAAACGCGCGCCGGAATTCGCACCAAAGATTCGTTTTCCGGCGACCGATTTGCCGTCGAAGGCAGAATATCGAAAGTCGGGGCGGCGTTTCCCGAACCCGGCAGCAGCATCTCGACGCTCGGATTCGGAACTCTGACCGTTTTGTTTGACGGTTCGGGACGCAACCGAATCGAATGGATGCTGACGAGTGAAGGAACACTCGAAGCGTGGTCGGTGGTGGACGGGCGCGGCGAGAGATTGGACAACAAAAAACTGGCGACGAAAATGAAGAATCCGGTTCTGCTCGTCGTTCGCAAAGGCGACGAATTCAGTTTTTATCTCAATGACGCGAAAGGTGCGCCGCAGGACGCTCAAATGGCTTTGAAGGCGACCGTCAAAAATCTGCCGAAATCGTTTCACGTGATGCTTTACGGTTACGGTTCGTCGGAAAACAATTGGGACGGCGTTCGCGTTACAGTGCCGAAATCAAACTAATTCCGTGATTAAATTTTTTAACATTAAAATCAATAACAAAATTTCCTGCCTGTTTTTGATTGCGCTTTTTTGGACGGCAGGTTTCGGACAGACCGCACAGACGGCAAAGCAAAAAGAAACGTGGCAAAATCCGGTTTTTGATTTCGATTTTCCCGATCCGACTGTGGTTCGCGCCGGTGACGGATATTTTTACGCTTACGCCACACAAGCCGTCGTCAACGGGAAACTGCATCATATTCAAGTCGCCCGTTCCAACGATTTGATAAATTGGGAAAGAATGCCCGACGCGCTGCCGGAAAAACCCGTCTGGGCGGATAAATTCGAGCCGAAATTTTGGGCGCCGCACGTTTCTTTCGCTGACGGAAAATATTTTATGTATTATTCGGCTGACCCGAACACGCAGAAAGGATTGTGCCTGGCGGTTGCCGTCGCCGACCAGCCGACCGGACCTTTTGTTGACATCGGCAAGCCTCTGCAATGCGGGACGAGTTTTATCAACATTGACCCGATGGCGTTTGACGACCCGCAGACAGGGAAAAGACTTCTTTATTGGGGAAGCGGTTTCGAGCCGATAAAAGTGCGGGAACTGGCGACAAACCGCACGGAATTTGCGGCGAACAGCGAATCAATTGACTTAGTTTTCCCGATTAAAACCGAAGACCCGAATAATTATCAAAGATTAATCGAAGGCGCGTGGGTCACTTATCGAAAAGGCTTTTATTATCTTTTTTATTCGGGGGACAATTGCTGCGGCGACAAAGCGCATTACGCCGTGATGGTGGCGCGGTCAAAGAGCGCGACCGGCAAATTTGAAACTTTGGCGCAGGCTGGAGGCAAAGCGAACAGCGTGATTTTGGAGAAAAACGACGAATAACTCGCGCCCGGTCATAAT
>JALYQJ010000463.1 GCA_030855875.1 Acidobacteriota bacterium | reverse complement strand
TTGCAAAACAGTCCGGCGAACGGCGGCGAGTCGCAAACTGATTCGGGCAAAAAAACTTCGCAAATGGAACGGCTGATTTCAAACGTCGTCGGCGCGATAAATTTCAAAGCTAAGGAGGCGTAAAATTATGCCGCATATTTTACTATTACGTTTGTCCGCGCCGATGCAGTCGTGGGGCGTGATGAGCCGTTTTTCCAGACGCGACACGGGGAAAGAGCCGTCGAAATCGGGCGTTATCGGTTTGTTGTGCGCGGCTTTGGGAATTTCGCGCGATGAAGCGAACACGGGAAATCTGCTGTTTGCCGAATTTGTAAAACTGAAAATGGGTGTGCTGGTTTTGCGCGAAGGCATTTTGCAGAGCGATTACCACACGGCGCAAAATATCGCCAAAGCTGACGGCGCAATTAAGGAAACAGAACTTTCAACGCGCTTTTATCTCGCTGATGCCGATTTCGTCGTCGGGTTGGAGGGCGATGATTTGGCGACGCTTGAAACAGTGCAGACGGCTTTGCAAAAACCGAAATGGCAGTTGTTTCTAGGACGCAAAGCGTTTGTGCCGGATGTGCCGGTTTATTTCCGCGAAGGAATTTTCGCGGTCGAAAAATCCGGCGAATCGCTCAAAGAATTTCTGCAAGGCGATCAATTGAAAACGATTTTGAAGAATTTCAATGGCGAGTTCGGCAGACAAAACAAAAAGGATGAAACGCGCCAACGGCTAATTATTGAAGATAATGAATACGGCAACGAAACCAGGCAAGATGTGCCGCTTTCATTTGCCGCCAGACGTTTTACCAACCGACGAGTGCGAACGATTTAGCGAAATAAGAAATGGAGGATCAAGCGATGAAAATTTACCTGACGAAGATAATTCTTAATCCGCAATCGCGGAGAGTTTGGGATGATTTGGGGAATTTGCAGAATATGCACCGGACGGTTTCGCGGGCTTTTCCGGCAATCGAGGCGGATGCCGCCGCGCCGCATCACGAACGACGAACGCCGCGCAGTGAATACAATTTGCTGCACCGGCTCGATTTTGACGCGCGGAGCGGGAAAGCCGTTTTGCTCGTGCAGTCGAACATCGCGCCGGATTGGAGTTTCTTAAACGAAGATTACGCCGTCCGCGTCGAATGCAAAACGGTTCACGAGCAGTATTCAAACGTCGAAAACGGAATGCGTCTATTGTTTCGGCTGCAGGCGAATCCGACAAAGCGCGTCGGCAAATCCGACACCAAAGCCGATAAACGATTTCACGAATCGAAAATTCGGCGGCGCGTTGAATTGATCGGCGACGAACACGAAACGGTCGAAGAAAAGCAAATCAAATGGCTGGCGCGAAAAGGCGAAAACGCCGGATTTTGCCTGACCAACGTCCGCATTAAAGACAACGTGGAAAACGCGGTAGCCGCCGCGCAGGGAAAAATCAAATTTAGGAAAAACCGAAGCGACGACCGGAAAATAACTTTCGGTTCGGTAGTTTTTGAAGGCGTTTTAGAAGTGACGGATGCCGGGAAATTTAGAGAGGCGTTGCAAACCGGCATCGGTACGGGCAAGGCTTACGGCTTCGGGCTGTTGTCTATTGCGCCGAATAAGGAAAATTAAAATTATGCGATTAAAAGATTTAAATACGCTCCCGAAAGTGCGCGACAGCTTTAGTTATTTGTATGTCGAGCATTGCAAAATCGAGCAGGACGCGAAAGCCATCGCGTTTTTCGACAAAGACGGCAAGACAAGCGTTCCGTGTGCGAATCTGACAACGCTGCTCGTCGGACCCGGCACGACGATTACGCATTCCGCTATTAAAACCCTAGCTGACAACGGCTGTTTAGTGATGTGGTCGGGAGAAGGCGCGGTGCGCTTCTATGCTTCGGGAATGGGTGAAACCAGAGCGGCGCGGCATCTGCTTCGTCAGGCATACTTGAGTTCGGTTCCGCAGCTTCGCCTTCGCGTCGTGCGGCGAATGTATGAAATGCGTTTCGGTGAAGAATTATCGGAAGATT
This sequence comes from Acidobacteriota bacterium, assembly GCA_030855875.1. GTDB lineage: Bacteria > Acidobacteriota > Blastocatellia > Pyrinomonadales > Pyrinomonadaceae > SXVE01. Next base: position 1,618 of record JALYQJ010000463.1, on the reverse strand, counting down.
TGACTTTACAACAGATTCGCGGAAAAGAAGGTGTTCGCGTCCGCACGGCTTATGGACAGGCAAGCGCGCAAACCGGAGTCGAATGGACCGGGCGTTCGTATAATCGAACGAATTGGAAAGACTCGACACCGATTAATCGCGCTTTGTCGGCGGCAAACAGTTGTTTGTACGGAGTATGTCAGGCGGCAATCGTTTCTGCCGGATATTCAACTGCGCTCGGTTTCATTCACACCGGCAAGATGCTCTCGTTTGTTTATGACGTAGCAGATTTGTATAAAGCCGATTTAACGATTCCGCTTGCTTTTCAGGTTGTTGCCGAATCGGAATTTGAATTGGAAAGCCGCATTCGCCACGCCCTGCGCGATAGATTTCATCAGGAAAAGTTTATGCAAAAAATCGTTCCCGACCTCGAAACGGCATTGGACGTGAAAACCGATGACACGGCAATCGAATTTGACTTCGACGATGCCGCGCCCGGCGGCTTGTGGAACGGCGGCGATTTATCGGTCGGCGGTGGTATTAACTGGGCGGACGTTCACGCCGAGGAGGAGTAATAAATCAATGGTCGTATTTTTGATGGAAAAAGTTCCCGTTTCCCTGCGCGGAGAAATAACGCGTTGGATGCTGGAGTTGCGTCCGGGCTTATTCGTCGGCAACATCTCGGCACTAGTCCGCGAAAAACTCTGGGAAATGGTCTGCCAAAAACTAAAAGGCGGTGCCGCGATGCTCCTGCAAAGCGCGGCGAATGAACAGGGCTATAAAATCCGCACCTACGTTGAAACAACCCGGAAAGTAAAAGACTTTGACGGACTGCAATTAATTGTAATCTCCGAAAAAAAGGACAAATAGCACATTTTTGACTTAGACAGGTGCAAAATAGGATTGAGTCAATGTTTATCAAGTATTTTCTCTACGTATGTGGAGATGAACCGCGTTGAAATGGATGCTTCTTAACGGCGCAAATATTTTCTCTACGTATGTGGAGATGAACCGTAAACGCCTTTCGGGTAATCGTGGCGAACCGGATTTTCTCTACGTATGTGGAGATGAACCGCGGCGATCAATCAGAGTCTTGGTCTGATGGCTATTTTCTCTACGTATGTGGAGATGAACCGAGACAAACTTTTCGGGAGAAAATAATAGGAGAATTTTCTCTACGTATGTGGAGATGAACCGGTGTGAAAAATGTTTGTCGCAAAGGCGTAGTTATTTTCTCTACGTATGTGGAGATGAACCGCGGCAAGAAATTTGTCACCGGCTTGCAGGACGATTTTCTCTACGTATGTGGAGATGAACCGAAAGCGGTTCCGCTTGAATTTCCGCGTGTCGGATTTTCTCTACGTATGTGGAGATGAACCGGTGACGGTTCGCGCCAAAGCGCAAAAGGAACTATTTTCTCTACGTATGTGGAGATGAACCGCCGGGAAATGACCGAGGCGTTTACGACGACGCATTTTCTCTACGTATGTGGAGATGAACCGGGGAAAGGTATGGAAGCAATCGGTTGGGAAAAATTTTCTCTACGTATGTGGAGATGAACCGCGGACGGAGGTGCTAAATAATGCCGACCAGAGATTTTCTCTACGTATGTGGAGATGAACCGCGTGCCGTCTTCGAG
>JALYQJ010000452.1 GCA_030855875.1 Acidobacteriota bacterium | reverse complement strand
GTCCTGATGGCATCCTGCCGTCAGAAACTGTTGGTATTAATTCAAGTTTCGGTTATACACGCCGCCAAGATGGCAGCGCGACAGCCGCCAAGATGGCGGCGTTACAACTTTTCAGACACGCTCTAAGGTCATTCATTTCGCCGTTTCCCGGTAGAAAGGAAATAAAGCAACAATTTTCCAACAACAGAAAGACAAATCAAGGAGAATGAATATCAAAAACAAGTAAAAAACTTTGTATGATCTTCGTGAAACTCCGAGGTTAGCTCTTTCAATTAATGTCTAATGAAACTTTACTTTACTGCAACAAGACTCAGACGCGCTTGAGCTTTTTCGAGCCGTTCTTTTTCAATCTCGAATTCGTCTTCGCCGCCGCTCCAAGCCGAGAGAATTTTTTCGGATGCTTCGCGGTCGGCGCGGGCGGCTTCGACGTTTACTTCGTCGGCTTTTTCCGCCACGTCCGCCAAAATTGAAACTTTGTTGATGCTGACTTCGACGAATCCGCCCGACACGACCATCCTTTCCGTCGCGCCGCGATTTGAATAAGTTAAAATTCCCGGTTTGAGCGTCGAGATAAGCGGCGCGTGGTTCGGCAAAACACCGATTTCACCTTTCGCCGTCGGGATCGTTACCGCATCAACCGCATCATCAAAAACCTTTTTTTCGGGAGTTACAATTTCTAAATTCAACATAATTTCAGTTATCAGTCAACAGTTATCAGTCAACAGTTATCAGATAACAAAAAACTGATAACTGTTGACTGATAACTGATAACTGTTTAAGCTCCGGCTGCCATTTTCTTGGCTTTTTCGCGGGCTTGTTCGATTGTGCCGACCATATAAAAAGACTGTTCGGGCATATCGTCGCACTTTCCGTCCAAGATTTCGCGGAAACCTTTGATGGTGTCTTCGATTTTGACGTATTCGCCTTTCAATCCGGTAAATTGTTCGCCGACGAAAAACGGCTGCGAGAAGAAGCGTTGAATTTTACGCGCACGGGCAACGGTTAATTTATCGTCTTCGCTCAATTCGTCAAGACCGAGAATGGCGATAATGTCCTGTAAATCTTTGTAACGCTGCAAAATACGTTTGACTTCCTGCGCCGTATTGTAATGCTCGTCGCCGACAATCGCCGGATCGAGAATACGCGAGTTCGACGCGAGCGGATCAACCGCCGGATAAATTCCGAGTTCCACGATCTGACGCGAAAGCGCGGTTACGGCATCCAAATGCGCGAAGGTCGTCGCCGGAGCCGGATCGGTGTAATCGTCCGCCGGAACATAGACGGCTTGAATCGAAGTGATCGCGCCGGTTTTCGTCGAAGTAATGCGCTCCTGCATTTCGCCCATTTCCGATGCGAGCGTCGGCTGATAACCGACCGCCGACGGCATACGTCCTAAAAGCGCGGACACTTCCGAACCGGCTTGCGTAAATCGGAAAATGTTGTCAACGAAGAAAAGCACGTCGTTTCCCTGATCGCGGAAATGTTCGGCGACCGTCAAACCCGACAACGCAACACGCAGACGCGCTCCCGGAGGTTCGGTCATCTGTCCGTAAACGAGTGCCACTTTCGAGCCTTTAATTTCGTTTTTATCAACTTTCGACAAATCGAATTCGCCGGTTTCTTCCATATGGGCGTTAAATTTGTCGCCGTATTTGATAACCTTCGATTCGACCATTTCGCGCAGAAGATCGTTTCCTTCGCGCGTTCGTTCGCCGACTCCGGCAAACACCGAAAAACCTTCGCTGCCGATGGCGACGTTGTTGATAAGTTCCATAATCAGAACGGTTTTACCAACGCCCGCGCCGCCGAACAGACCGATTTTTCCGCCGCGCAAAAACGGCTGAACGAGATCAATCACCTTGATTCCCGTTTCAAACATTTCGAGCGATGTTGATTGTTCGTCAAAGCTCGGCGCGTGACGGTGAATCGAAGACCTTGTTTCGGAATTGACCGCGCCGAGTTCGTCAACCGGATCGCCGATGACGTTCATCACGCGCCCCAAAGTCGCTTCACCGACCGGAACGGTAATCGGACCGCCCGTGTCAATCACTTTCATTCCGCGCACCATTCCGTCGGTCGGAAGCATCGAAACCGCGCGAACGCGACCTTCGCCCAAATGCTGCTGAACTTCGGCGATGACATCAACCGGGGTTTCGACATCGAAGCCTTCCGATGTAATCCGAAGCGATTGATAAATCGGTGGTAAATAGTTGTTCGAAAATTCTACGTCAACGACCGGACCGATAATCTGCACAATTCGTCCCGTCTGCTGACCGCTGCCGTTATTAGCCATTTTATATGAAAACTCCTCTTAAAAAATAAGAAAAAAACAAGAAAATAAGGTTAGATTACAAAGGAGAAAGATTATCATAATGGGCAAACGAAAGGCAAAGACGCTTGTGAAAAATGGCATTTAAAGCCGGATGTTTTATAATTGATTTTATGAAATGGTTAAGCGCGACGCTTTCAGTCGGGACTTTCGCGGTTTTGTATTTTTTCGAGCGGCGACAACCTCTGCGGCGGCAAATCGAGCAAAAGGAAATCGGCACGGCGCGAAATCTGGCGATTGCTTCGGCGGCGGGAGCGGCAATCAATTTTTTAGAGAATCCCGTTGCCGCCAAATTAACGAAATTCGTTGAAGAAAAAAGATTCGGACTCTTGAAAACATTTCGTTTGTCGAAAGTTTTGGAAACTGTTTTCGCCGTCGTTTTACTTGATTACACGCTTTATCTCTGGCACGTTTTGACGCATAAAGTGCCGTTTCTCTGGCGATTTCACCGCATTCATCACTCCGATTTGGATTTGACGGCTTCGACCGCGATTCGTTTTCATTTCGGCGAAATGACGATTTCGGTTTTATTTCGCGCCGGTCAAATTCTGCTGATCGGAGTTTCGCCGAAGGCTTTGCAAACGTGGCAGTCTTTACTTTTTCTCAGCATCCTTTTTCATCATTCAAACGTGCGTCTGCCGAAAAATTTCGAGAATATTTTGCAGAAATTCATTGTCACGCCGAGACTTCACGGCATTCATCATTCGATTGAAAAAGACGAACAAGATTCAAACTGGTCGAGCGGTTTAACCGTCTGGGATTATCTGCACGGAACTTTCCGCAATGATGTTCCGCAAAACGAAATCACAATCGGCGTGGAGGAATTCAATAAAATCAGCGATGTCACTATCGGAAAAATGCTTCTCAAACCTTTTAAAACAGATTCAAGATTCAAGATTATTAAATTTACAAATAAATATAAATCTTGAACCTTGAATCTTGAATCTTGAATTCTAAATTTTTATCCGTTTGCGGTCGCGTTAATGTTATATCGAAACACCGCGCCGACACCGTTGGCTTCTTTCAAAAGCGAATCGTCTTCGATAAAAACGATTTTTGCGGCGGAATTTAATGCGCGAATAATCAGTTCATCGCTCACCTGCCGAATCTCTTTTACTTCCGGCAATTCGTCGCCCGTCGAATTATCATCGCCGGGCGCGTAATCCTTCAGAACTTTTTTGACTTTTTTCGGACTGTATTTAATCGTTTCAAAAGACGAACTGATAATTAATTCTTCGACCTGACCGTTGGACAATGCCGCGAGCGTGTCTTCGACACCCATCGCGCCGAGTCCGGCTGCCGCTTTTGCCGCGTCATACATTCGTTCAACTCTTTCTTTATCCTTTAAGGCGTTTTGCATCGCCATCGCTTCGTGCGTCTTTTCACGGATTTCATCTTCCGAATCATACTGGCTCAAATTCAGCGTTTCGACAACTGATTCTTCGACCGCTTTTGATAATTGCGGACGCAGAATCGGCATAATCGTCCGTTCATTGCCGCACAAAATAAGATGTTCGATTTTCGCATCGCGCATCAATTTTTCCAATTCTTCGACCGTTTCCTTGGCGTGCTGTAAATGAAAATTGGCGATGTGCCGCTGGTAACGCGCCTGTGACCAGCCGCCGACTTTTATTCCCTGCGTTACTACATTCTGGATTTCTTCGACTTTCGCCTCCGTTTCGACATTGAGCGTGTTTTCGCCGCCGAAAACATAAATATCGGCTTTGTTCGTATCAGACCATAAAACCGCGTATCGCGGATTTTGCTCGATGATACGCACCAGCGGAAAAATATGCGGTCGTTCAAATGCAAAAATACGGTTGTTCGGAAAAGCCTCATCGAGCTGCGCGGTTTCAAAAAATCCGTCTGCCGCGCCGCACGCGAAAACCGCAATTCCGTTCGCCGACTCATCAACTTCGGTTTCCAAAAATTGCTGAATTTTTTCGATGTCCGCCTTCAGACTTTCCGCTTCCGCGCTGTCTTCATCGTAACTTTCGATCAATTCGTCAACTTCCGTTTTGAGCCAGGTTTTGTATTCGTCGCGCCCGTTTTCATTCGCACTCGCGTCCAGATAAAGACTAACAAACGGAAAACCGCCCGCTTCAAATGCCGCTAATTTTTGTACTAAATCATTAAGTTTCATATTTTAATTCCGATAATTTTTCTACCGGAATGTCCTCCCTTTTTTCGTTTATTTTCAATACTATTTCGACACAGTAAAAAAGAAAAAACAACGATAAGAAATCGTTGCTTTTTCAAAAGAATACAATTTATTTAATTATCTTTTTTGCCGTCAGCCTTTTCTTTGTTTGAAGAAGCCGCCGCCGGTTTTTTCCGTCCCGAACCGCTTTTCTTGCCGCCGCCGTCCTGCTTGTTTACAGTCGCCCAGGCGCGTTGTTCGGCTTCAGCTTCGGACAGACCGCTTTTCTCGTAACTTTCTTCGATGTGTTCCGCCTGACGTATTTGTTTGTCAGTATATTTGTCTTTGTCGCCTCTCGGCATAATTTCTTCCCCTTGTTCGTTTTTTGTGAATTTACAAAATGCTTGCCGACCGTTTTCGCAGATGTTTTTTCAATCTGGCGAAACGATTTTCTTTGTCAGCGAAAGCGGTTGTTTTCGTCGTTTCCGCTGCAATTTTTTCTTCAACGATAATATTTTCAACGACTTCCTGCTTTCCAAACGTCTGCGGGAAAGCAATTGCTGTGGTTTTCAAAACTTCTACTTCGCCGTTCATAAATCTCCCCCAATTTCTTAAAACCCTTGTTAGCAAGCAAAAGCAACTGTTTTTGTTACTCTGACCAAAATTTTCGATAGACTTAGCATCGCATAAATGAAATGAAATTAAAAGGTTTTTTAGCACAAAATCAGCCTGAAATTTGTAAAATTTTCGTTGACAGCCGCAAAGCCTTTTAGTAGCCTCAATTTATCAAAAGTTAATTTTTCAAAACAAAGGAAATATTTCAAATTTGAGCAATTTAAAGAAAATAGAACTTCCGCCGCAAGGCTTAAAAACGCTGTTCGGCGTTCAAGACCAAAACATCAAATATCTCGAATCACTTCTGGACGTAAGCATCGGCGCACGCGGCAGCGAAATTCTGGTTGACGGCGAATCGAACGATGTCGAAACCGTCGCGCAAATTTTAAATGATTTCGCCGAATTGTTTGATGAAGGCAGCACTTTTTCCGATAAAGAACTGCGCGACGCGTTCAAACAAATCGCCGAAGACCGCGCTTATTCGTTAAAAGATTATTTTACCAAAGCGCGTTTTAATCCGTCCGGCAAAAAACAGGTCGCCCCGAAAACCGCCAACCAGCGAAAATATATCGAATCAATGACGAAAAACGATCTGACTTTCGGTATCGGTCCAGCCGGAACCGGAAAATCGTTTTTAGCAGTAGCAATGGCGGTCAACGCACTTTTTCAAAAGCAGGTTTCGCGCATAATTCTGACCCGTCCGGCGGTCGAAGCGGGCGAAAGATTAGGATTTTTGCCCGGTGATTTGCAGGACAAAGTTGATCCTTATTTGCGCCCGCTTTACGACGCGCTGTTTGATTTGGTTGATAACGAGCGCGTCACGAAAATGCTCGAAAAACGAATCATCGAAATTGCACCGCTTGCTTTTATGCGTGGTCGGACGCTTTCCGATGCAT
>JALYQJ010000435.1 GCA_030855875.1 Acidobacteriota bacterium | reverse complement strand
ACTCGAAGTCGTCGGACATCAAGATGTGCAGTCGATGGTCGGCGCGATGATTTACCGGCAGAACTTTAAAGCCGAACGCGACCGCGCCAACTTTTTCGACAACGGTTTAAAGCCGGAATTTTTGCAGTCTCCGCCCGCTTATGTTGAAGATTTACTTCAGGCGAATTATCGTCTGCGCGAAGGAAACGCGGCGGAAGCCCGGAAGATTTTGGACGATACGGAAGAAAACCGTCCGGCTTTTCCGTGCAAAATTAACGGCGAAGAGTTTAGCGATTTCCGTGATTATAACGATCCGACAATGTGCGTGTTTGAAGCGATGTTAAAAGATCAATATGTTTGGCTGCCGATTGAACAGGTGCAGAAGATAGTATTCTTCAAACCTAAATCACTGCGCGACCTTTTTTGGATTCAGGCAGAGGTCGGATTGACCAGCGGCTCAACCGGCGAGATGTTTATTCCCGCCCTTTATTCGGGTTCGTGGAAATCGGACGACGACCGGATTCGGCTCGGCAGAATGACCGACTGGCGTGACGCGGGCGAAGAGATTTTCATCGGCGAAGGAATGAAAATTTTCTGGATGGACGGCAAAGAGAAATCAATTCTCGATATTGAAAAAATTGAATTTAATCACGAACAAGAATAAAAATAAGCCGGTTTTTACTGCCGTTCGATTAAATTTACGAATTTGCGTCCAAGCGTAATTTGACGCAAGGAGTTTTGTAAAAACTTTTAGTTTTCAAATCTTTGTTTTTTATTTTTCAGCCCGAACAAACAACTTGACTTCAATTTATAATTGGATTATTAAGGAGTTAATCAAATAAAACCCCTAATTCCGATTGTTTTAATTGTGAACGTAAGGAGCAATTTTTCTAATGAGTGAAGAACTGCAAAAACCGCCCGTAATTGACCTTGAGGCGATGCTTCAGCCGATTTCCGAAGAAAATCCGTCGGGCGAATATCTGCTATATACAGACATTTACGACCAGCTTCGTGAAGCCCGACGGTCTGACAAGAATTTGAGTCAGGGCGAGTGGAAAACCGAATTAAAAATTGCCGATTTTCGTCAGGTAATCAGCCTCGCTGTTCCCGCCCTAACTACTCAAACAAAAGATTTACAGATCAGCGTCTGGCTCGCCGAAGCATTGACTAACGAACACGGCTTTGCCGGTTTGCGCGACAGCTTAAAACTAATCGGCGGTTTGCAGGCTAATTTTTGGGAAACTCTTCACCCGGAAATTGATGAAGGCGATATGGAAGGTCGCGCCAATGCTATTTCCTGGATGGAAACCGATCCGTTTATATTAGTCGTCAAAGGAATGAAGTTTACCGGCGGCGACGGCTACAGTTTTCTCGATTGGGACGATTCTAAACGCTTTGACATTCCTGATAATCTCGACACGCTCAGTTCCGCCGACCAGCAAAGATACCGTGATCTACAGACGCAAGCCGAAACCGAACGCCGCGTGACAGGCGCGATGTGGCGCAAAGACAAAGCCGCCACCAGACGCGCTTTTTGCGAAGAAACCAATTTCGTAATGGAAGAATGTTGGGCGGCATTCAACGATTTGAACCGCGTTATCGAAGAAAAGTTCGACCGCAACCAGATGCCCGGACTCTCACGTTTGAAAAAGACTCTGGAAGATATTCACTTTCAGGTCAAAACGCTTTTGGAAGAAAAACGACTTGAGGAGCCGGACGAAGTTGAAGCGGTCGAGGAAGCCGAATCGTCTGTTGGCGGCGACGGATTGATTGTCGGCGCACAGGGTTCGATTACGACTCCAACCGGAGCGATTCAAAGCCGCAAGGATGCGTTGAAAAGACTGTCGGATCTCGCCGATTTTTTCCAAAAAACAGAGCCGCACAGTCCGATTTCCTATCTTGTCGCCCGCGCCGTCAAATGGGGCAATATGCCGCTTGAAAGCTGGCTGCAGGATGTAATTAAAGACGATTCGGTGCTTTCAAGTCTGCGCCAGACGCTCGGATTTAACACCGGGAACGATGACGGGACGGCAAGTTAATCGAAACCGATAAAAAGTTATCGCAATAAAAAACAAAGTTTCTGAACATAAAAAAAGGAGAGAAATCTAATGCCAAAAAAAGAAAGTCTGCAACATAGAATTGACCGCGTGCGTCCGCCGCGAATCCAAATTACCTACGATGTGGAAGTCGGAGGAGCCATCGAGTTGAAGGAATTACCGTTTGTCGTCGGCGTGATGGGCGATTTTGTCGGAAAACCCGAAGAAGCACTACCGGCACTCAAAAACCGTAAGTTCGTCGAGATTGACCGCGATAATTTCGATCAGGTGTTGGCGGGGATGAAGCCCCGTCTCGCCTACAACGTAGATAACAAACTGCAAAACGACGGAAGCAAAGTCGGTGTCGAGCTGAAATTTGAAAGTTTGGATGATTTCGAGCCGGACAATATCGTTCAGCAGGTCGAACCGCTTCGCAAGCTCGTCGAAGCGCGTCAAAAACTTTCCGATTTGCGTTCAAAAATGGACGGTAACGAAAAATTGGAAAGCATTCTTAACGATATTATTTCAAGCACCGACAAGCAGAAAGAATTAAGCGATGCGATCAGTGCCGACGGCAAAAAGGAGGAATAGAAAATGGCTGAACAAAAACAGGAAGCTCAAGTACAAACGCAGGAACAAGAAGGCAGTCTGCTCGACCAAATCTTGACCGAAGGCAAAATGGTGCGCGACGATTCCCAAAAACAGCGCGCTAAGGATATGATCACCGAATTTGTCGGTCAGGTAATGGCGGGCGAATTGACGCTTTCAAAAAATATGGATGTGGCGATTAATTCGCGCATCGCCGAAATTGACCGATTACTGTCCGAGCAGATGAATGCAATTATGCACCATCAGGACTTTCAAAAATTGGAAGGTTCGTGGCGCGGTCTTAACCATATGGTTAAGAACAGCTTAACCAGCACACAGCTTAAAATTCGCGTATTGAACGTCAATAAAAAAGACCTTTTGAAGGATTTGGAACGCGCCGTCGAATTTGATCAGTCGGCGTTATTTAAAAAGGTTTACGAAGATGAATACGGCACTTTCGGCGGCGCACCGTTCGGCGCGTTAATCGGCGATTACGAATTTACCAATCATCCGCAGGATATGTCACTGCTCGAAAAAATCGCCGGAGTCGCGGCGACGGCGCACGCTCCTTTTCTGAGCGCGGCATCGCCGGAATTATTCGGTTGGGACGAATACTCGCAGATGACCGAAGTGCGTGACGTTTCAAAGATTTTCGACCGGATGGAATATGTCAAATGGCGAGCTTTCCGCGAGTCGGAAGATTCGCGCTACGTCGGTTTGACACTTCCGCGCGTTCTCGGACGTGACCCGTATGGAGCCGCGACGAGACCGATTGAAACTTTTAACTTTGAAGAAGACGTAACCGGCAAAGATCATTCGAAATATTTATGGAGCAATGCCGCATATGCTCTCGGAACACGACTGACCGAAGCGTTTTCGATGCACGGCTGGTGCGTGGCGATTCGCGGAGTCGAAGGCGGCGGCTTGGTTGACGGACTGCCGACGCATACTTTTGAAACCGACGAAGGCGAAGTAGCGATGAAATGCCCGACCGAAGTGGCAATCACTGACCGCCGCGAAAAAGAATTTGCCGACAACGGATTTATTCCGCTTGTTCACTGCAAAAACACCGATTACGCCGCGTTTTTCGCCACACAGTCGGCGAACAAAGCGAAAAAATACGATACCGATGCCGCCAATGCCAATGCGCGGCTCTCGACGCAGCTTCAGTATATGTTCGCCGTTTCGCGGTTCGCTCATTACTTAAAAGCAATGATGCGCGACAAAATCGGCAGCTTTATGTCGCGTGAAGAAGCGCAGAATTTCCTGAATCGCTGGATCAACAACTATGTTTTAGATAGCGATGTAGCGAGTCAAAACGCCAAGGCTTCCCGTCCGCTGCGAGAAGCACGGATTGACGTGGCTGAAGTACCGGGCAAACCCGGAGCCTATCGCGCGGTTGCTTTCCTGCGTCCCCATTTCCAACTCGACGAACTTTCGGTTTCGTTGAGACTGGTCGCGGATTTACCCGCACCGGCAAAATAATGAATTAGAGGAATTTATTTTTTATAAGTTTGCAAAAATAAATTCCTCTATCGTCCAATAAACGTAAGACAAGCAAGTAACTCTTAAGAGATGCTTACGAAAGTTTTAACAGCTTTCGATTGAGAATTCAGTTGAAAGAAAATTTTAATAATTAGGAAAAAAAGGAGATTAATTAAAATGGCTGACCAGTTTATTAGATTTGATGGAGTAGATGGCGAATCAGAACAAAAAGGACTTGAAAAATGGATCGAGCTGCAAAGTTTCAGTATGAGCAGCGCAACTTCGGGTTCAACGATAGTCGGAACGGGTAGCGGTGTCGGCAAACCGTCAATCCACGGCGTTTCATTCAGCACGATTGCAGGAAAACACACCCCGGCAATTAATCAAAAATACTTTAAGGGCGAGCATTTCCCGGTTGTCGAAGTAAAATTTATCAAACAGACGGGCGAAGCATCGGCGGAAACTTACTACC
>JALYQJ010000409.1 GCA_030855875.1 Acidobacteriota bacterium | reverse complement strand
CTGCCATCTTGGCGGCGTGTATAACCGAAACTTGAATTAATACCAACAGTTTCTGACGGCAGGATGCCATCAGGACAGCCGCCAAGATGGCGGCGTTACGTTTTTTCTGACTTTTCAGACACGCTCTAAGTCTCAACCTGTAATTATCCGCACAATGCGATTCGGTTTCAACTGAAAAATTATCTTCAAACGTCTGCCGCCGAAAGTCTCGCCGATTAGTTGATAACGGTCTTTAGAAGATTTGTTTTTTCTGATTTGAAAATCGTTGTAAAAACATTCGACGGCTTCTTTGAAGGTAATGCGGTGTGCGAAAAGCTCGTCATTTTCAAAATCATACTCAAAATCTGTCGGCTCAAACTTTGACCAATCCATTTTATTTTACTGAGCTATTATAAAATTCTTTAACGGTGATCGTTTTAGTCACTGTCGCCCCGCAAACTCCGCAACCGTCATCAACTCCCGCCGTGATTGTGTAAATTCCCGGTTTAACTCCCCACAAATCCCAAACGACTTTTGCGCCTTGCCCGACGATTTTCCCGCCCGAAACAGTATAGTTAAAAGTTAAAACATCGTTTTCGGGATCGCTCGCTTCAGTAGTTACTGAAATTTCTGTATTGCCGTCTGAACAATTTTTAGTTTTTGTTGCCTCATCGCAACCGATAATTATTTCACTTGCGCTTAAAATCAGATTGGTAACATTAGCCGGAGCGTGTCCATCGCTATAAACTCTTTCCTCTAGTTCGGAATTTCTAAAATAACTTTCTTTTGAATAAAATTCCTTTAGTTCCTCTGCCTCTTCATTCTCGCATAAGGATGAGTAATAACTGTTGGTCGGGAAAAGATGAATCGTTTCGATTTCACCTTTATTAACTACAAAGGCAACTCCTAAATCTTTATTATGATAAACGTATGAATCTTCGACATTAGCGTATTCTTGTTCTTTCCGAAAACTTGAAATGTCTAACTTAAGTTCTTTGAATTTAAAGGGTTTGTTAAGAGAAATTTCAATAAACGTAACTTTGCCTTTGGAGACATTCCATTTGTCCAACTCGTCAGAATCATCTGAATCGTCAGAACAATTTCCGGTTGAATAAGTGATTTCAATATCAGCGTTTTTGGTAGAAAAAGTTTGTGAATAACTTGGCTCATCATTTTTATCTTTTTCTTCGTCATCTAACTTGAAATTCGCCAAAATCTTTTTGACATCTTTGCGAGTTGATTTGAGCAGTTTTATTTCTTTTGCCTTAATAAATTCGGGAAGCCGCGATTGAGCAAAAGCAAAACCGCAAGTTATGGAAATAAAGAATAGAAAAGCGATAAGTTTTTTCATATTTGCCTCATTTAAGTTTCGTTAACTTTCAAAACCGCTAAAAATGCCTCTTGCGGAATCTCTACGCGCTCGACTTCATTCAAATTTATCCTCTTCGTCAGGCTCGGCTTTCGGAACTTTATTTAATGCTTGAAGAAACTTTTCGCGGCTTTCGCGTTTGTCGCTTTCTTCAACGAGTTTCCGAACTAAATCATCGCTAATACGAAAACTCGTTTTTTGCAGTTCTTCAACAACCGTTTTTAAATCTATCAAATTTTCTCTTGCCGCTTTGTCTAAAATTCCTAAAGTTCCGGTAATGGCGATGCCGACACTGACGGCGGCTTGCCGCGCCTGCTTGTCATCGAGCAGCAATAAATCGGCGGAAAGTTCCTGTGCTAATAAAATCGCCGCTCTTTCGCCCGCATCTAATAGATCAAGCGAATCATTTGCCGATAATCCGGTTTGTTTAACTTCAATCCATTCGGGAATATTTCGCGTCCAATCCCGAACCTGCGCCGACGCGCCCGCGGCTTGTAATTCATCGAATACGACTTGCGGAATCAAAACGCGCCCGAATAATGTCGGAAGTAAATCTGCCCGTCCGATTAGAATGAGATAATTGAGCGGCGAAGTGTCGGCAATGACAATCATTTTGATAAGATTTTATCGAGCGTTCGGCGGTCTTGTTCCAAATCTTCAATCGAATAATTAAGCGGAACATCGTGCGCTTTGAGAAATTCGTCAACTTCAAAGCGGCTGAAACCGAGCATTCTGCCGATTTGCGCGTGTGAAAGTTTTCCTTCCCGATAACCTTCGAGCGCGGTTGCTTCTAAAACTTCGCGCTCGATGTTTTCGCCGCCTGCGGAAAAAACCTTCACGACATCTTCGGGCAAATTGATTGTAACTTCCATATGACAATTAACCTCTTTGAAATTTTACTTTAACTTTCATTGACCTTCAAAACCGCGAGAAACGCTTCCTGCGGAATCTCGACGCGCCCGACTTTTTTCATTCGCTTTTTGCCTTCCTTTTGTTTTTCTAAAAGTTTGCGCTTTCTGGAAATATCGCCGCCGTAGCATTTCGCCGTGACGTTTTTGCCCATCGCTTTGACGGTTTCGCGGGCGATGACTTTGCTGCCGATGGCGGCTTGAATCGGAACTTCAAACATCTGGCGCGGAATCAGTTCCTTCATTTTCGCCGTGACGAGCTTGCCTTTTGCTTCGGCGGTATCGCGGTGCAGAACGAGCGAAAGCGCGTCAACCGGCTCGCCGGAAACGAGAACGTCGAGCTTGACGAGATTGCTTTCCCGGTAATCGGAAAAATGATAATCAAGGGACGCGTAACCTTTGGAAACCGATTTCAGGCGGTCGTAAAAATCGAGAACGATTTCGTTGAGCGGCAATTCGTAAACGAGCATCACGCGGTTTTCCGTGACGTATTCAAACTTTTTCTGCACGCCGCGCTTTTCGTCTAAAAGCGCGAGAATTCCGCCGAGAAAAGCGTCGCCGGTTAAAATCGTCGCTTCGATAAACGGCTCTTCGATTTTGGCGATTCTGCCGGTTTCCGGCATTTTTGAAGGCGAGTCAACTTCGGTAACTTCGCCGTTCGTCGTCGTCACGCGGTATCGAACGCCGGGCGCGGTCGTAATTAAATCCAGATTAAATTCCCGTTCGAGGCGTTCCTGAATGATCTCCATATGCAGAAGTCCCAGAAATCCGCAGCGAAAACCGAAACCCAAAGCCGTCGAAGATTCGGGTTCGTAGAAAAACGACGCGTCGTTGAGGCGAAGTTTGTCCATCGCGTCGCGCAAATCTTCGTATTGCGCCGCATCAATCGGATACATCCCGGCGAAAACCATCGGTTTGACTTCCTGAAAACCCGGAAACGGCGTGTCAACCGGACGCGCGGCTTCAGTAATCGTGTCGCCGATTTGCACGTCGGCGACGGTTTTAATGGAAGCCGTCAGAAAGCCGACTTCGCCGACACTCAAAATATCAATCGGTGTCGGGCGCGGGCGGTTTACGCCAAGAGTTTCAACCAGATATTCGCGTCCGGTGTTGAAAAATTTTATCTTCGTGCCTTTTTTTATCGTGCCTTCGATAATGCGGAAAAGCACGATCACGCCGCGATAACTGTCATACCAACTGTCGAAAATCAGAGCTTTCAAAGGCGCGTCGGGCTTTCCTTTCGGCGCGGGAACTTTTTTGACAATCGCTTCCAAAACTTCTTCGATTCCGATTCCTGTTTTCGCGCTCGTTAAAACCGCTTCGCTTGTGTCCAAGCCGATGATGTTTTCGATTTGCTCTTTTATTCGTTCGGGTTCTGCACTCGGCAAATCAATTTTATTGAGAACCGGAATGATTTCGAGGTCGTTTTCAATCGCCAGATAAGTATTGGCGAGAGTTTGTGCTTCAACGCCCTGCGTTGCGTCAACGATCAAAAGCGCACCTTCGCAAGCCGAAAGCGAGCGCGAAACTTCGTAGGAAAAATCAACGTGACCGGGCGTGTCAATCAAATTTAAAACGTAATTTTGTCCGTCCTTCGCTTTGTAATCGAGACGGACGGCGTGTGCTTTGATTGTAATTCCGCGTTCGCGCTCCAAATCCATATCGTCAAGCAATTGCTCTTCCATATCGCGGTCGGCGACTGCGCCCGTCAATTGCAAAATGCGGTCGGCGAGAGTGGATTTGCCGTGGTCAATGTGCGCGATGATGGAAAAATTTCTAATTAAATTCGGGTTCATAAGATTTTTTAGACAAAAAAGAAATCAATCAAATACAATAGCAAATGAATTGTTACTTCGCACTTTTGAGCGTATTTTCTAATCAAAAATTTTACTGAAATCTGCTTTTTATTTTTCAAATTTTTTCAGCCGTAGAATTCACTCTTATAGGACTTTCGCTTGAAAACACATAACTGCTTGAGTCCAAGGAGCTTAACCAAAATGCAGACTTTTAGCTAAGTGTCTATTTTTCAATAACTTAATCATCCCCAAGCGAAAGTCCTATGAAAGTATTCTGCTGCGCGGTCTCGCGCTTCGTCAGGGAATCGCCAAGCCGTTAGACTTTGACGGCAACGGACGCGCCGATATTGCGGTTTTTGATCCGATTAGCGGAAACTTTATCGTTCGGAGAAGTTCCGACAATACGGTGCGTTTCTTCAAGTTCGGTCAAAACGGTTATTATCCGGTTGCCAACTTTGATTCGCATTAATCGGGTGTTTTGTTAAATTATCGGCTGCGGGTTGGATGAGAGTTTAACCCGCAGCCGACGAATATCTGACTATATTTATAAGCATTTGGATAGTGCAGTAGAGGCACAATAAATTTTATACCGAAATATATTTTCAGCTTTGAAAACTTTGCCGTTTGAATCTGATGTTAGAGAACCGGCGAATTAATCAACATTGTGTTTTGCTAAAATTTATTGGGGAAAAGCGTAAATGTCTACAGCATTTTGCTTCGATAACGAAATAATTTTATTTACAATTGGAAACCGAAGCGAAACTTCAAATTTCGTTTCTTCGACATAATTTGTCGAAAATATTAAGGAGGGACGATGAGAAAATTTTTTATTACGCCGGAATTATTGAAAAAGCGTCGGGCAATAATGATTGAAAAAGCGTCGGGCAATAAAAAGGAAGCCAAACGTCTGCTCGAAAAAGCTCTCAAACTGAATCCGGCGTTTGATTTGCTGCAGACGGAAACGGCGCGAAAGACTTTGGAAGAATTGAGCTGATTAATTTATAATAGATGTTGAGTTGATTTATGCTTGCCTAAAATCAGCAAATTTTGGCTGACAAAAATCAATTCTAAATATCCACACGATTCGAGGGGGGAAAATGCGGACGAAACTTTATTTATTAAGCGTATTATTTACTTTTATTTTCGCGGCGGCGGCGATGGCGCATCCTTTAGGAAATTTCAGCGTCAATCAATATTCGCGGCTCGAAGTCGAAAAGTCCGTGATTAAAATCCGGCAAGTTCTCGATTTGGCGGAAATTCCGACGTTTCAGGAACAGGCGGCAATTGATGCGGACAAAGACGGAACTCTTTCCGAAGATGAATTAAATGCCTACGCCGAGCGAATCACGCCGCAGTTTCTGGCAAATCTACGCCTTTCGGTAAACAATCAGCCGCTCGAAATTCGCGCCGAATCAAAAGAAATTACAACGCCGCCGGGCGCGGGGAATCTGCCGACTTTAAGAATCGAGTGGAATTTAATCGCCGATTTGCCGAATAATAATGCAGTCAATCAAGTCGTCTTTGAAAACAAAAATTACGCTGAAAGACTCGGCTGGAATGAAATCGTTGTCAATCGCCTCAGCGGAATCAATGTTTTCGACAGCACCGCGTTCGGCAGCGGAATTACCGATGAGTTAAAAGCGTATCCGCAGGAAACCTTAAACGCGCCTTTGAGCGAAAGAACGGCACAGTTTTCATACGCTTTCGGCGCGATGCCGGAAAACGCTGTGATTCTGCAAAACCGCGACGGACACAAAACCGCCGCCGTGCAGACCGACCGCCTCGCCGAACTTATCGCCGTGCCGGAAGTTACGCCTTCGATTATACTTTTCGGATTATTTCTCGCGTTCGGTTTAGGAGCGATTCACGCGATGTCGCCCGGACACGGAAAAGCGGTCGTCGGCGCATATCTCGTTGGCTCAAAGGGAACGCCGAAACACGCGATTTTTCTCGGTTTGACGGTGACGATTACGCACACGCTCGGCGTTTTCGCGCTTGGGCTGATTACGCTTTTCGCTTCAAATTATATTTTGCCCGAACGCTTGATTCCGTTTTTGAGTTTCGTTTCCGGCTTGCTCGTTTTATACATCGGTTTGACGATGTTCAAATCGCGTTTATTTACACTTTTAGGTTGGGAAAAAGCCGGACATCATCACGGACATTCGCACGATCACGCGCCGGATCAGGAACATTCGTACGGCGAACAGAAACATCAGAATCATTCGCCCGACGAACATTCGCACGATAATTTCACGCACACGCACGACGGAAACACGCACACGCATCTGCCGCCGGAAAATATTTCGTGGAAAAGCCTTCTCGCACTCGGAATTTCCGGCGGACTTCTGCCGTGTCCTTCGGCACTTGTCCTGATGCTGTCGGCGATTTCACTAAATCGCGTCGGCTACGGAATTGTTTTAACTCTGGTTTTCAGCTTCGGTTTGGCGGCGACTTTAACGGCAGTCGGACTCCTTTTCCTTTATGTCGGAAAGGCGTTCGGAAATTCAGGTCTGGCGGAAAACCGCATATTAAAAACTCTGCCCGTCTTTAGTGCGCTGATTATTGCCTGTCTCGGCGCGGTCATTTGCTATAACTCTCTTTAA
>JALYQJ010000407.1 GCA_030855875.1 Acidobacteriota bacterium | reverse complement strand
CGATAATCCTGCTGCTGATCGTCGCCTTTTATTTCAGCTTCGCGGTTATCCGTGACCCGAGTTCTTCGCTGTCGTTCTGGGTTTCAATCGCGCCGTTCTTCGCGCCGATTACGATGCCCGTCAGGATTTTGGCGGAGACGCCTCCTTACTGGCAAATCGCGCTTTCGATTTTTATCAATGCGGCGACAATCACCGGTTTGATTTGGCTGGCTTCGCGCGTTTACCGCGTCGGAATGCTGATGTACGGCAAGCGGGCAACGATTCCCGAAGTCTGGAAATGGATTCGGCAAAGCTAGTAATAATGGTGAATGGTGAATGGTGAATGATGAATTTCTGATTTTATTAACCATTCATCATTCACCATTCACCATTAGATTTATGGCGGCAAAGTTTGATTATTCGCTTGATTACAAGAATTTAGATTTACGGGAAAATCCCGAATTGTATCGCGTCGGCAAGGGCGAACAGGGTGTTCTGCTCGTAGAACCTTATAAAAGTGAAATTCTTCCGCACTGGCGATTCAAAACTCCTGAAATCGCCCGCGAATCGAGCGCGAAAATTTACGAGTTGTTTCTCGAATACAAACGTGAAAAAGATTTTATCGGGATGGATATGGCGCGAAAATTTCTGCAAATGGGAATAACCAGAGCAAGGCGTTACGCAAATCATCCGGGCGGCAGAAAATACAAAGGCGCGGTTCCGGCGGACAAAAAAGGAGTTTCCGGTTCGCACGGTCGTCCCGAACTGCCGAAAGGTTTCGACGCGGAAAAGGCGGAAAGCGCACGGATTTTTTCGGAAAAATATTATCTGACGAAAAACGACGAAGTTTACCAAAAGATGATGAAAGAACACAAAGAAAAATACGAAAATGGCGATTGAAACCGAGAAAAAATATCGTTTGACCGAAGCGCAAAAGCAATTTGTTTTGAACTCGTTAGAAGAAATTAACGCGAAATATGAAGGCGAAGATTTTGAAGAAAATATGATTTACGGCGGCGGAATTCTTGACGAAAAACAGGCTGTTTTGCGCGTCCGAAAAACTCAAAGTAAAACCATTTTAACTTTCAAACAGCGCATAAATAATAATTTTGATGTAAAACAGCAAACCGAACACGAAACCGAAATTGCTGATGCCGAAGAATTAGCAAAAATAATCGAAAATCTCGGTTTTGAGCCGCGCTTGGTTTACGAAAAACGCCGCAAAACGTGGCGGTTTCGCCTCGTCGAAATTGTTTTGGACGAATTGCCGTTCGGCGATTTTATGGAAATCGAAGGCTCGATCACGGCGATTGCCGAAGCCGAAATGTTTCTTGATATTGAAGATTACGAAACCGAACACGAAACTTATCCGCATTTGACGGCAAAACTGGGAAAGCGAAACGGAAACGTCGTCGAAGCGAGATTTTGAAAAAAATCTTGAAACAGCGCAAGCAAATCGGCTATTATCGTTCTGGAGTTTTGAAAAGGAGAATTACGCAATGAAAAAACATATTTTAGGTCTTGGCATTTTCGGTTTTATTTTCGCATCGTTCGCTTTCGCCTTCGCATTTTTCTACGTGCCGCCGATTCCGCAAATCGCTGAGGTTGATGGAAAAATTGAACTTGAAAAACCGTTGGCAAATAACAAAAAAACATCGTGTTTCCATAAAAAAACAAAATTGATTTCTCATTATGTAGAAACTACTCAACTTGACATTGAAAAAGGAAAATTGATTTCAAATATCAGGCTGAAATGGAACGGAGGTAATGAACTGCCTAAAACGGTTTATCTGCATACCAAGTTTTATTCTTCAGAGTATAACAAGGACATAAAATTCGTTGATACGATTATGTTAACTAACCCATTTAATGATGGAACTGAGAAAAGCATTGTTATTGAGTCGGACGTATCCGGTATTTCTAATATCAGCAAGGTGAAAAATTTTTATGCTGAGTTCGGCGCATCCGATCATTTTTCAAATGAGTGTTTCAGCGAAACTTTTGATTCGTGGCAATCGAAACAAGTTCTTTTAGTTCACGGCAACAGTTCGATTATAAAAAAATAAACGAAAAAAGATTTCTCGAAATAAAATTGCAAGTTTGAATTTTGATGCGCGTTCTTGTCCGCATAGACAGTTCGCAGACAAGTTTCAGACTTGCAATTTTTCTTTTGGAGGAATCTTTTTTATGAAACAGTTTTCAAATGTTCGCAATCAGCTTTTGGTCGGGTTATTAATCTTTTCAATCGTTTTTCAGGCTTGCAGTTCAAACGATTCTAGTTCAAATACAAATACGAATCGAAGCGAAGCAAAAACAGCACAGAATCAATCTGTCGCTTCTTCAAACTCGGCGATGTCGAATAATTCGATGATGACGGATGCGAAAGCCGGTTCGATGCCGCTTGCCGAAGATCAAAGTAAATCGGGCGGCGAGAGATACTCGGAAATTGCCGAAAATCCGTTTCTCGAAAGCTCTCGTGCGCCGCTTTCGACGTTTTCGATTGACGTTGACACGGCTTCTTACGCCAATATTCGCCGGTATTTGAACGACGGGCAACTTCCGCCGAAAGACGCTGTTCGCATCGAAGAATTAATAAATTATTTTGAATACGATTATCCGCAGCCAATCGGTGACGTTCCGTTTTCGGTCAACACGGAAGTTGCGGCTGCGCCGTGGAATGCGAAACACAAAATCGTGCAAATCGGTTTGCAGGGCAAAAAAGTTTCGCTCGACAATGTTCCGCCGTCGAATCTCGTATTTTTGCTCGACGTTTCCGGTTCGATGACATCGCAGCTTTCTCTGTTAAAAGATTCTCTGCAAATTCTGGTCAATCAACTTTCGGCGAAAGACCGCGTGGCGATTGTCGTTTATGCGGGCGCGACGGGCTTGGCTTTGCCTTCGACGAATAATAAAGCGGAAATTTTAAGTGCGCTCGACGATTTGGAAGCGGGTGGTTCGACCAACGGCGGCGCGGGAATTCAGCTTGCTTACAAAACCGCGCTCGACAATTTTATTCAAGGCGGAAACAACCGCGTCATTTTAGCAACCGACGGCGATTTTAACGTCGGGCTTTCAAGCGATGCGGAGTTGGTAAATTTGATCGAAAACAAACGCAAAAGCGGAGTGTTTCTGTCGGTTCTGGGATTCGGTTCGGGCAATTTGAACGATTCGATGATGGAAAAACTCGCTGATAAAGGCAACGGAAATTACTCATACATTGATTCCGACGATGAAGCCCGAAAAGCTCTCGGACAGCAGGTTGCCGGAACACTTTACACGATTGCCAAAGACGTAAAAATTCAGGTTGAATTTAATCCGGCGAAAGTTGCGGGCTATCGGCTGATCGGTTATGAAAACCGTCTGCTCGCCGACCGCGATTTTAACGATGACAAAAGAGATGCGGGCGAAATCGGCGCGGGACATTCGGTAACGGCTTTGTATGAAATCGTTCCGGCTGGCGAAAAAGTGGAAAACGACGGCATAGAACTGAAATATTCAAAACTCGAATCCTCAAACACGGAATTTAATGACGAAATGATGACCGTCAAACTTCGTTACAAAGAGCCGAACAGAAATGAAAGCAAACTTTTGACGATGGGCGTTTTGGACAGAAATAATACGATTGACGCGGCTTCGGATAATTTAAGATTCGCGTCCGCCGTCGCCGAATTCGGTTTGCTTTTGCGCGATTCGCGTTATAA
>JALYQJ010000396.1 GCA_030855875.1 Acidobacteriota bacterium | reverse complement strand
ATTCAGAATCGTTATTTGTTGAAATTTCCGACTGCAAACTGACGGATTGCGAGTTTTTAGCGACATTCGGCGCTTCGACTTCAGGTAATGAAAGCGAATCTTCCGCAAAGTTGAAAGTATTTTCGTTGGCAGCAGAAGTGCTTTCAAACGTAAACGTCGGCGTTTCATTAACCGGCGGTTTTGACGGCTGAGAAGCGAAAATCGGTGAATTTGACTCGATTTTCGCTTGTGTCGGCGGCATAACCGAAGACGATATATTCAGCAGATTTGGCGCCGCATCCGGTTCAATCGAAACATCTTCGAGTAACGGTCGAATCGTCACGTTAAATCCTGCCGGAGATTTACGCACAACAAAATTAAAGCTGCCGAGATTGTGCGGGTGAACGAATTCTATTTCAGATTCATTCGGCAATTGTTGTTTCACTTCAATCGGAATCAGCGGAAAAATCATCGTACTGATTTGCGTCCCGAAAATCGGCGCGTTAGCCAATTCGGTCATACCTTTTGCAGAAACGAGATACGGCTGTTTATTCGGTTCCAGATGCAGTTCGTCGCTGCAGGTCGCCAGCAGAGTCTGCAAATATTCGTTTAACTTGTCCATAAATAATCGGTAAAATCAGGAGTTTTGATGAAGGAAGTGCAGCTTTTTGACAAAAATTAAATGAGCGGTTGGGACTGCTCATTTAAAAGCGTAACATACGCCAGCAATTTTTGTCATTAAAAATTTTTTGTTTCGGAAACGCGAACGAAGTAGAAATCTACATTTCTACTTCGTTCACGTTTCTTCGTTAAACGCTTTGTTTTTATTGGGATATTTATTTGTTTTGATCGTAAAGATACAATCCTAACCCGAATTTTGCCGCCGCCCGCCGCAAAGCCATACTTTCGGAATTGCTCGAAGAATTGCCGTATGAATCTAAATCTTCGTCTTCCTGTCCGGTCGCCTCGCGGTAAACCACGCCTTCGGCGCATTGCACGGACAAACGCACCGTCAAAATGAGTTTTCCGCCGATTGATTCCATCGAACGCACTTCATAACACCAGCCGGGCGCGTAATGGTCAAGATATTTTATCGCGTCGTGCCATGCGATATAAGTTATTTCCCTGCCGCCCTGTTTGCGCGCCCGCAAATGCCGTTTGGCGACGGGTTTGGTCAAATCCTTGACAATCTCGCGGATCGAGCGCATTTCGGTTGATTCGTTTTTAGAATCCAGTTCTTCGATGTTTTTTTCTTCACTCATAATTTTAAGGTTTCCATACAGCTACTCTTAAATATTTGTAGTTATCCGGTAAATATTTCGCAATCAATTCTACATCTTTGTCTGGCGTAGCTAAGCCATAATTATGTGCAAGTGCCGTTGAGATGATAAAAACATCTTGCCAAATCTTATTTTCTCTATTTTCTTTATTCTTCTTTTTTTGTTTCCTCTTTTTAAGCTCTTTTGCTTCATTTTTTAAAAGACGAGGATAAATATAGGAAGCAATTTCAGCAGCTTTTGTATCAAAAGGTAGAATCGTATCAATATAATTTTTTACACAGTTATTTATTGCTTGGCGATAAAATTCAGCTTCTTCTACTGTAATATTGTTTGAAGTTAGTTGTTCCTCAATTCCAATATTAGCTTCAAAAACAGTCATTGATGATAAAGCTGGTAATTTTTTTGTGTTTGAAAAGTGAATGGAGATTTCTTTTTGCGCGTAAGGTTGTTCATTTCTCAGATGTGAAAAAATAACTGTATCAATAATGAGCGGTGTTTCAGGCGGTGCGATAATTACCGGCATAATTAGAATTTAATTGAACTTAAATTTCAAAAGCCTCTTCGTTTAAGTCTGGACGTTTTAATATAGCTTCCTTTTGTTCTTCAGTAAGTCCTCTTAATGTTGAAGCTGCCGAATTAAAAAATCTTTCTAACACTAAAGAATCGAGTTTAGAATCTATATCAATAAGTTTTTGAAGTTCTTTGCTCCAAGGATTTTGCGGCAAGTCGGGAACTTGCAAAGCAATCATTCGGCTAATGCCGTTAAGTGAGCGAAGTTTTACATCTACGATGCTCCCGTTCAAACTTGATAATTTTTCTTTGACTTCTTCGTAATTATCTATAACTGCTTCATCTATTCGAGCAGTCATGATTCCTAAAGGTATTTCAATACCAAAAATAAATTTAATTACAGGTTCAGGTCTAAAAGTAATTGGAGTTGGCGCATTTTTTTTAGGTAACCATGAAAGACTTTCTTTAGACGATTTCCAAGGAATAATTGTAGGATTTGCAAACCAATCAAATTCTCTATTAACAATTGCATGGTAACAAAAAGCTATAGATTCAACATCTTCGCCAGAAATATAAC
>JALYQJ010000549.1 GCA_030855875.1 Acidobacteriota bacterium | reverse complement strand
GGCGAGTAATGTTAATGTTTGGATTTTAATGTCCCGAATTGCCTGAAATTAAATTAATGGCGTGAGGCAAAACAGTTTTGATAACTTCAAAACATTCGCGCACGCCTTTTGGTGAACCGGGCAGATTGATTATTAAAGTTTTCCCGCGAATTCCGCAAACGCCGCGCGACAGCATCGCCATCGGCGTTTTTTTCAAAGTTTCAAATCGCATCGCTTCCGCGATTCCCTGCGCTTCTTTTTCGATGACGGAGCGTGTCGCTTCGGGTGTGTTATCGCGCCTCGAAAAGCCGGTTCCGCCGGTTGTTACAATTAAATTAACATCCGCTCGTTCGGTTAAAACGTAAAGCGTTTGCCGCAAATTGTCGAAGTCGTCGGAAACGATGATTTTTTCGATAACCTCCGCATCAATTTCTTCGAGCAGTTCGATTAAAGCATCGCCGGACGAGTCATTTTCAGCCGTGCGCGAATCGCTCACCGTGACGATAATGGCTCGAATTTTTGAGTTTTCCTGCATATTCAAGTGTGTCAGAACCGTTTGCAGTTTCGGGCAAGTATTTTGCGCCATTCAGCCACCCGCTACCTCAGACGGTTTTAACCAATCGTTAATCTTCGATTTCCCTCGAACTCTGAATTTTACGCTTTCCGACGATGATTATTGCGTTTTTATCTTTTCCGCGTAACGCTTCGATTTTTTTCGCCTTAGCCTTTGTCAGACGAACTTCCGCGTCAACAATCGCGCGTTTTATTTTCACGCCCGCTTCGACGACGGCTTTCGGCAAAACGATTGAATCAACAACTTCCGCGCCTTTTTCGATGATTACGCCCGAAGACAAAACCGAGCGCGAAACTTTGCCGTAAATGCGCGAACCGTCTGCGACAAGGCTGTTTTTGATTTCAGCCGATTTGTCAATAAACGCCGGAGCGCGCTGCGCCGCCAAAGTCAGGATTTGCCAATCTTCATCGTCAAAAATAAACTTTTCCTTTCCGTCGAGAAAATCAATTTGCGAACGCCAATAAGTTTCAATCGTTCCGACATCGCGCCAGTAGCCTTCAAACCGATGTTCAAACGCGCTTCCGCTTTCGACAAAATTCGGCACGAGTTCGTTTCCATAATCTTTTATTGAATCCTGTTTTTTGTTCAATTCCTTCAAAGTTTCTAGCAAAATTCGCGCGTCATAAACAAAAATCTCGGTCGTAATCAAATCGCTTTGCGGCTCGTCCGGTTTATAATCGAATTTTGTAATGCGTCCGTTTTTGTTGACTTCGACCACGCCAAAACGCGAAGCATTTTCGCCTTTTGGCAATCGCGTCGTGACCATTGTTACCGCCGCTTTTTTCTCCAGATGAGTTTCAATTGCGTCGCGGTAGTCGAATTTATAAACGTGATCGGCACTGAGAACAATCAAAATATCCGGGTTAAACTCTTCGATTAAATCGCGGTGACGCAAAATCGCGTCGGCGTTTCCCTGTGCAAATCCGCCTTTATCCTTATTATTTTCTCTTTTTTCAAACGGCGGCAAAACCAATAATCCGCCGTAAGTTCTGTCCAAATCCCACGGTCTGCCGTTCGATAAATGCTCGTTTAATGAATGCAGTTCGTATTGCTCGATAACCCAAACGTCCGTCAAGTTACTGTGCAGACAATTACTTAGTGAAAAATCAATCAGACGATAATTACCGGCAAACGGAATGACGGGTTTCGCACGTTTTTCGGTCAATATGCCGAGTCGTCCGCCGACACCGCCAGCCAAAATCAGAGCTAAAACTTTCCCCTTATACATATTTTGATTTTATTCTTTCGCGGGCGAATTTCTCAAGAACGATTTCTTTTTTTGATATTACTTTAACCGCCGGTCGCTTCGATTTTTTCATAGTCGGTGCGCCGCCGACTGTAAACAATGCTCAAGACAACACCGCAAACAACTAAAAGCATACCGGCTAAAGATTCCCATTGCTGCGTTTCGCCGAAAATCAGCCAGCCGAAAAACAAACCGTAAATCAAACCCGAATAATTAATAATGGCGACGCTTGCCGCTTTTTCCTTTTGCAGCGCGGCGGTCAGAAAAATCTGTCCCAATTGCGAAAACGCGCCGACCAGAAAAAGATAAAGCCAATCCCAACCCGCCGGAGTTTGCCAATTAAACAGCGTGAAGAGTAAACCGACGAACAATCCGACGATCTGAAAATGCAGCACGACCGTTAAAGGATGTTCGCGCCCGCGCAAACTGCGGACGAGATTATAAGCTACGCCCGAACAAAATGCTGAAAATATACCGATAATCAGAAAAAATAATGAAATGCGTGCGTCGAATCTTTCGATAAATAAAACGCCCGAAAAAGCTATCGCGTAGAACAACCATTGCAAAGGTTTGACACTTTCCTTGAGCAGAAAAATTGCGATTATTGTCGTAAATATCGGTGATAAATATTGAATTGTCATCGCCGACGCGAGCGGAATATTCTGCACGGTAACAAAGAAAAAATAAAGTGCGGTCGTTCCGAAAAGTCCGCGCAGAAACAGCATCTTCCGGCTCGAACCGCGCCAGTCGGCGTTTGCTTTTTTTAATCCGTAAAAACAGAAAACCGCACCGACCAGACAGCGAAACATCACGATTTCCATCGCCGGAAGATGCGAAACCTGTTTGACGAAAACATTCGCCAGCGAAAAAGCGATTATCGAAATAAACATCGCCCGTACGCCTTCACTTAAAAATTTCGACTTTTGATTCAACTTAAATTTTTAAATTTTTGAGGTTTTTGAAACTGATCCGCAACCGCAATTTGAGCCGCACGAGCCTTTAGGTGAAAATGATTTAACCTTACGCCAAATCATTAATCCAATGTAAATTACCGCAGCCAGAATAATTAAGATAACTATTATTGTTTGAGAGTTCATAATATTTATTAAAAATGTGGAGTGAAAAGTGATAGAAATTCACTTTTTGTCTCTCACTTCCTATTTCTCATCCAAATCCCAAAAGTTTTCCGCCCTGATATGTTAAAAAAGCCGCCAAATAAGCTATTCCCGTCATATATCCGACCATAAAAAGCGTCCACGTCCAGGAATTTGTTTCGCGCCTGACAACGGCGACTGTTGACATACATTGAATTGCCAGAACGAAAAAAACCATCAAGGTCAAAGCCGTCAGCGGCGACCAAACCGGACTGCCATCGTCTTTTTTCGCGTCACGAATCGCCGAAATAAGAGTTTCCGATTCTTCGTTCGCGTCCTTTCCCGTATTATAAATTATACTCAGAGTCGAAACCAAAACTTCCCGCGCCGCAAAACTCGCAATCAGCGCGACTCCGAATTTCCAATCAAATCCGAGCGGTTCGATCACCGGCTCGATAAAATGTCCGAGTTGTCCGGCGTAGCTGTTTTGCAGTTGTGCCGATTCACCGTTTGCAGCAGTTTCGGTTTGACTTTGCGTATTGAACCCGGAACTTTGAATATTTTCCGGCGTTCTCGGAAAATACGTCAACGCCCAGAGAATAATCGAAATTGCTAAAATTACCGTTCCAGCGCGTTTGAGAAAAAGCCCGGCTTGCGTAAACATATTCTGCAAAACCGTTCGGAGATTCGGCAGACGATACGGCGGAAGTTCCATTACGAACGGCGGCGGCGGCGATTTTAAAATCGTCCGCTTCAAAATAAAAGCGACGATTATCGCAACGATTATTCCCAAAAAATACATCGCCAGCATTAAAACCGCGCCGATTGACAAAAATCCGAATACGGTTTGTCCGGTAAAAAATGCACCTATCATCAGCGTATAAACCGGCAGTCGTGCCGAACAGCTCATAAACGGCGCAATCAAAATCGTCGCCAGCCGGTCGTGTCGGTTTTCAATCGTGCGCGTCGCCATTATTCCCGGAATCGCGCAGGCGAAACTCGACAAAAGCGGCAAAAACGCCTTGCCGTGAAGTCCGACGCGGCTCATCAATTTATCGAGCAAAAACGCGGCGCGAGCCATATAACCCGTATCTTCCAGAATTGAAAGAAACAAAAAAAGTAAGAGAATTTGCGGCAGAAAAACCAAAACCCCGCCAACGCCCGCGATTATTCCGTCAACCAGCAAATCGCTCAAAATCCCTTCGGGCAAATTCGTTTTCACGAAATCGCCTAACGCTCCGAAACTTTGTTCAAGCAAATCCATCGGCAGACTTGCCCACGAAAAGATCGTCTGAAAAACGAGCAGCAGAACCGCAACCAAAATCACCAGACCGAAAAATTTATGCGTTAAAACGCCGTCAATTTTATCCGAAATATTTCTCTCGAATGTCTGTTTCTGATTGACCGATTCCTGATAAACCTCCGAAATAAAATTATAGCGGGCGAATATTTTCTTGTTCGCCGCCGCATCTTCCGAAAGGCTCAAATGAATCTCTTCGGAATCGGAAAATTCGCCGCCGGTCAGCCACGGCAAATGCGGAATTTGATTTTTTCCAGCGACTTGTAAAACTGCTTCGGAAAGTTCGTTCATTCCCACCTTTTGCGTGGCAACAACGGGAATAACCGGAATTTTTAACAATTTGGAGAGTTTGCGGCTGTCAACTTCGAGGCTTTGTTTTTCTGCCGCGTCAATCATCGTCAAAGCGATAACGACCGGAATTTTGAATTCGAGAAGCTGCGTTACAAAGTAAAGATTTCTTTCGAGATTGGTTGCATCCACGACCGCGACCACCACGTCGGGTTTGGCTAAATCGGCTAGTTTTCCCGTCAAAACATCCGCGGCAATTTGCTCGTCCAAAGAAGTTACGTCAAGACTGTAAAGTCCGGGCAAATCTATTAAACGCGCAACATTTTTGCCTAACTTCCAAACACCTTCCTTGCGTTCAACCGTTACGCCCGGATAATTTGCGACCTTTTGTTTCAAGCCGGTCAAAATATTAAAAAGCGTAGTTTTTCCGGCGTTCGGATTTCCCGCCAGAGCGATTGTCAATCGTTGTTTGAAAATATTTTGTTCTTGATCTTTAACAACGGCGGAATTCGGACTTTGAACTTTGGATGTCGGGCTTTTAACTTCTGTTTTCATTCGCTTACTTCGATAATTTCCGCTTCGCTTTTTCGCATTGCAAGGCTGTAACCGCGAACACGAATTTGAATCGGATCGCCAAACGGTGCGGTTTTAATTACTGTCACCGCAACGCCCGGAATCACACCCATTTCCATTAACCGGCGCGTAACCGCTGATTTTCCCGTAACTCTTACAACTTTTGCCTGCGTCCCGATTTCTAAATTTGCCAGTGTCATTTTTTCTTTAATTACTCTCTTCACATTTTTGATTTTGATTTGCGCGAAAAACGGATGCTTGATAACTATAAGTGTATCTTCATTGAAATTAACTTTCAATTTCAACTGAGAGATTTTTCATTTTGATTTTCGACCTGACTGCGGACAATTTTGTTCGAGACTTTTTGCGTCAGTAAACACTATTATCCGGTTTTAACAATTACTGAGGTTGAGTACCGTTTTCGGAAATAAGATCGGCTTGAAAACTTCCGACAGCGAAACGCAAAGGCAGACGTTTTTCATCATTGCCAAGCCATATTCGCAGCGAAAGCGCATTAAGCTGCTGATTGGTAGTTTTAATCGAAATTTGCTGCGCTGAAATTTTTTCGCCGCGTAAATTTATAATGTCAGCAGTTGCCGGTCGAAGCGTAAAAACCTCCGGTTGTTTATCCCAAAAAACGGCGACGCGCGTATCATTAACCGGATTGGCGGAATCTTTACTCGGTTTGAGATTGAACGAACGAATAGCATAAAGCAGAGACAACATATTGTGCGTTCCGACCGGAATATCAATCCGATTCACGCCGTTTATGGACGCAACGCCGGTTGTTTGTTCAAAACGAGTTATCTGATTAAACGCACTCAAATTTCCCGTAAATTTTACTTCGATTTGCTGTGGCGCGACAGAATCGGGATTGACGTTTGCTTTAATACTGTCGCCGGTCGTGAAAACGCGATTTCCCGCGACTGAATTTGTCACTGTCGCCGTCAGCAAAAGACTGTCCAAACCCGAAAAAAGTTTGCGTTCTTTGGCTTCGAGCCGAACAGTTCCGACAATTTGACCGTCGCTTGAAAGCTGGTAGTCAAGAGTTTCGCCCAACTGAAACGGAAGTTCTTTTAATAACGGCTGATTTTCGATATACGGTATTGGCGTTGGAATCGGTGTTGGAGTCGTAACCGGACGCGGAGGTTGAATTTGGATCGGCTGCTGCGTAGTTTCCACAGTTTCACCGTCAATTATCTGAACGCTTGCCAAAGCGACGCGAAAATCGCCTTTTGCGGTTTTAAAGCGAAACAGCACCGGAACTTTCTGTTCGTCGCTGCTGAAATTAATCTTAAAATCCGTCAAACCTTTTTCCGTCAAATAATCGCTTTGAACGGCGACACAATTCGTGTCATATTCGCCGGCATCGGTTTTCACCTTTTCGGCTAACATTTGCGTTAAATTGACGTTATAAATTTTATCATTTTCCTGAAGCGAAAAATTTCCGATTCCGCCCGCGTTTCGCACTTGATAAATTAATGTCAGCAAATCGTAATTAATTGTCGGCACGACCAAAAAATTGTTGACGGTTTCTTTGGGTATCACCGACGCATTTTCGGTTTTACGGACGTAAAGCGGCAAGCCTTTTTCAGCCGAAGCGAAAGTCGTGCGCGATTCGTCCAAAAGGTAAAACGCCGCGCTGACAAAATCGTTGGTTTTTAATTTGGAACGGAGTTCGACGGCATCTCTGTCGGCGAGTTTGCCGCGTGAAACGACATAAATTTCGGCATAACCTGCATTATTAAATTTTTCAAACGAAATATTATAAGTCAGACGTTCGCCGATACGGAAAGTTGAGGTCGAAATCGGCGGCGCGATTGTCGCGTTCTGCGCTGAAATCTTCTTTAAAATAAAAAATTGAGTGAATGCGGCTGTCAGCACAAAAATCGCCGTGAAGCGTAAAAGATTCCAACGTCTGATGAGGTTTAAGGTTTGAAGTTTTTCCCTTTTCATTAAAAAATTCATTAAAAAAATTCACTCTTAATCTGTTTGGATTTCCGCCAAAATAGATTTAACGGCTTTCAATTTATCTTTCGACTGCAATATCGGTCGTCCGACGACCAGATAATCTGCGCCGTGCGCGACGGCTTGCTTCGGTGTCATTACACGCTTCTGATCGTCATTCGTTGCAAAATCCGGTCGAATTCCCGGAGTTATTATCAAAAAATCCCGACTTTCGACTGATTGCCGAATTGCAAATGTTTCCTGCGGCGAAGCAACCACGCCGTCCAAACCGCATTTTGCCGCAAGTTTTGCTAAATCCAAGACTTGCCCGTTGATTTTCTTTTCAATCCCGATTTCGCGCAAAGTTTCCTGATTTGCACTCGTTAAGATCGTCACGCCGATAATTTTCGGCTTTCGGAGATTTTCCTTTTCGCAAACTTCCGCGACAGATTCGACTGTTCGGCGCATCATTTCACTGCCGCCGAGCGCGTGAATATTAAACATCCAAACGCCTAATCGGGCGACTTCCGCCGATGCTTTCGCCACCGTATTCGGAATATCGTGAAACTTTACGTCGAGAAAAACCTTAATTCCCTTTTCGACCGTTTCCCGGACAAAAGATGCGCCTGCCGAAGTAAAAAGTTGCAAACCGATTTTGAACGCACCGACATTTTCGTCGAGTTCATCAATGATTTTTCCGGCTTCATCGGCGGTTTCGACATCGAGAGCGACGATAATCGGATTTTTGATCTCGGTCATTTTTTCCTTGGCTTTAATCGGTTCAGTCATATTTTCAGATACATTTTAATCAATCGCCCGAAAAATCATTTCACGAACGCATTTCGTTAAACGAAGCGAGCCGCCGGTTAATATTCGCGCATTTTTTTTCTGGAAATGCGCGAAAGGCAACGCCGTTTCCAATTTTATCATTTTTTTCCCCTGCAAAAATTCCAAACTTTGTGCGCCGCTTTCTTTTTGCTCGACGGCAGTTTCAAACGCATTTTTTTCTCCGGCGAAGTTTTGCTGCGATTTATAAATTATGCTCAGCATAAACCACGCATCGGAAAATCCCGTGTCAAGCGAAACGGCTTTTTGCAAATACCGCAAAGCCGCCGGTTCGCGTTTTAGTTGAAAATAAGCGCAGCCGATTAAATAATGCACTTCGGCAGATTTGTTTTTGCCCGTCGCTTCTTTGAATGCGGCGATTGCCTCCGTCCAATTCGCTTCAAACGCGGCGAGCATTCCCCAAATAAAATTTACAACCGAAGCATTTTCGCGGCTGCCGGTTAAAAGGCTCAAAAGTCTTCGCGCTTTTTCCGTTTCGGCATAATCGGCGTAGATTGCTCCGAGAAGAAGCAGAAGTTTCGGTTCGGTCGGCGCGGAATCGAGTATTTTTTCGAGATGAATTCTGGCTTCGGCGTATTTATCAACGCGAAAAAGATTTTCGGCAATCAAAAAATGAAGCGCGACATTGTTCGGCGAAAGCAAAGCGGCGCGTTCGAGCATCTGAAACGCTTCTTTTTCTTCTTTTTCCGAAAGCAATTTTATTCCTTCTTTGATTAAATGCGTAAAAAGTTCGGCGTTCGGATTTTTGTGAAGCGTTAAAATTTCGCTCAAAATCCGTTTCTTTTTATCATTTTCGGTTTGCTTGTTTTTTATTTCGCTTTTTATTTCCAGAGATTTGCCGTTTAAGATTTCGGCAAATTCAGGATTTGTTCGTTCGATTATTTCGAGAAAGGATTGCAGCAGAATCTGTTCTTTTTGAAATGCGTCCAACCCGCGATGCAGCAAATCAAAAGCCGATTCGAGCCGTTCGGAAATCTGCGTTATCCGCAGTTCCAAAAGCGTGACCCGCTCCAAAAGATGATCTTCGTAATAAGTCGGAACGTGATTCGTGTCGTATTGCAGAGAATTTGGAAACACGACAAGAAGCAGACGTGTGCCGCATTCACGGCAATGTGTTTCGCTCAGATGATTTGCCGCCCGGCAGCTTTGACAATAAATTGCAGTCGTCTTCACTTTTTTAACTTTTTAATTGAGAAGTGAGAGTGTAAAACTGAGAATGTGAATTAATTTCGATTAATGATTTTCTCTTCTCAGTTTTCATCTCAATTTTAATCTAAGTCCAACGGATTTTTGAATGGTGTATTTCTGTCGTCGTCTTTGCGTTTTAACGCTTCCTGAAATTTTTCTTCCAAAAGTCGTTCGCGGTCTTTGACCGACGACATTTCCTGAGCGAAAAGCTGTTCGCGTAAATCCTTTTGTTTATCGAGTTCGCCTTTCAAATCCTCAAATGAACTTAATTTTTTCGCTTTTTCTTCGTGTGCTAAAATCGCTCCGGTTTGAGCGTCAATCGTTATTATTGCTTCGCAGCACGGGCATATTATGCTGAATTTTTCCATATCAAATCCGATTATACCTTTTTGATTGTTGAATCTTTAATTTCCTTCGCTGCTTAGGCGAATTTATCTGAAACGGTTGTTTTTAGTTTGATTAAATTTCCCTTGACCATTTCCCACTCCGAATCAATAATACTGAAATAAACGCTATCACGAAAACGTCCCGAATCAGTAACCAAATGCTGTCGCAAAATGCCTTCTTCCGTCGCGCCGATTCGCAAGATCGCATTTCTCGATTTCAAATTAAGCGCGTCGGTTTTCAGTTCGACGCGAATACACTTCCACTTTTCAAACGCCTGTTCAAGCATCAGAAATTTCGCTTCGGTATTAATCGCCGTTCGCTGCCAGTTCGGATTTATCCACGTCCAACCGATTTCAACGCGGCGATTCTGCGGGTCAATGTTGCCGAAACGAGTCGAACCGACAATTACACCGGAAGACTTTTCAATTGTCACAAACGGCAATGAAATACCGCGCTTTTGCTCGTCAAGCGCGGCTTCGATATATTTCTGCATCTCTTCTTTTGTGTTAATGTGAACCGTCATCCACTGCCAGATTGATTCTTCCAAACCGACTGCACAGAGATTTTCGAGATGCTTCATTTTAATAGGTTCGAGTCGAACATATTCGCCGGCTAAAATAATCGGTTCAATCTTCATCATAAATATTTTGGTAAAAGCCGGGAGCGCGGACATCCCTGTCCGCAATATCGCGCCAGCGATGAAAAAGACGTTCTGTTAAATTCAATCGTGAATTTAACCGAACGTCTTCAG